>NZ_JBFRFR010000016.1:0-108098 GCF_052114925.1 Bradyrhizobium sp. 2TAF36
GCTTGTAGAACTGCCCGGTCAGGCCGGAGATGAAGGCGAGCGGCACGAACACCGCGATCAGCACCATCGCGATCGCGATGATCGGGCCGGAGACCTCGCGCATCGCCTGGTAGGTCGCGTCGCGCGGCGAGAGGCCACCCTCGATGTTGCGCTCGACGTTCTCGACCACGACGATGGCGTCGTCGACGACGATACCGATCGCGAGCACGAGGCCGAACAGGCTGAGCGCATTGATGGAGAAGCCGAACAGATGCATCACCGCAAACGTGCCGACGATCGACACCGGCACCGCCAGCAGCGGAATGATCGAGGCGCGCCAGGTCTGGAGGAACAGGATCACGACCAGCACCACCAGCGCGATCGCCTCCAGCAGGGTGTGAATGACGGCCTCGATCGAGGAGCGCACGAACTGGGTGGGATCGTAGACGATCTGGTAGGACACGCCCTCCGGCATGTTCTTCTTGATCTCGGCCATGGTGGCGCGGACGTGGTCGGAAATCTCCAGCGCGTTGGAGCCCGGCGCCTGGARGATCGGGATCGCCACGGCCTGCTTGTTGTCGAGCAGCGAGCGCAGGCCGTATTCGGAGGCGCCGAGCTCGATGCGCGCGACGTCGCGTAGCCGCACCACTTCACCGCGCGTGCCGGTCTTGACCACGATGTCGCCGAACTGCTCCTCGTTGGCGAGCCGGCCTTCGGCATTGACGGACATCTGCAGGTCGATACCCCTGACGTTGGGGGAAGAGCCGACCACGCCGGCGGCGGCTTCGACGTTCTGGGCCTGGATCGACTTGACGATGTCACTTGCGGTCAGGCCATGCTCGGCCGCCTTCTGCGGATCGACCCAGACCCGCATCGAATAGTCGCCTGCGCCATAGAGCTGGACGTCACCGACACCGTCGATCCGCGCCAGGCGGTCCTTGACGTTGAGCACCGCGTAGTTGCGCAAATACGTCATATCGTAGCGGTTGTTGGGCGAGAGCAGATGCACGACCATGGTGAGGTCGGGGGACGATTTCTTGGTGATGATGCCGAGCTGACGCACCACGGCCGGCAGGCGCGGCTCGGCCTGCTGCACGCGGTTCTGCACCAGCTGCGTCGCCTTATCAGGGTCGGTGCCGAGCCGGAACGTCACCGTCAGCGTCATCGCGCCGTCGGTGGTYGCCTGGCTCGACATGTAGAGCATGCCTTCGACGCCGTTGATCTGCTCCTCGATCGGGGTCGCCACCGTCTCGGCGATCACCTTGGGATTGGCGCCGGGATAGGTCGCGCGCACCAGCACCGAGGGCGGCACCACGTCCGGATATTCGGAGATCGGCATCGCGAACAGCGAGATCAGGCCTGCGAGGAAGATCAGGACGGACAGCACGCCGGCGAAGATCGGACGGTCGATAAAGAACTTTGAGAGATTCATGGCCTTGCCCCTGCAAGAGAGACAGCTCTCCCGTTACCCCGACGCGGGAAATACCCGCGAACCCGGAATCGAGATGCGATGTCTTGGTAGCTCTATGACGTCGTTATTCCGGGCACGCGGTCCGGAATGATGTAACTAGCGCTGCACCACGTCCTGGTTGCTGTGGTTGGAGGCCTGCTGCGGTCCACGCGCACCCATCGCCGCGACCTCCGTCTTGAGGAGCGCACCCGGACGCACGCGTTGCAAGCCATTGACGATGATGCGATCACCGGGCTTCAGCCCAGCCGTCACGATGCGCAGGCCGTCGACCGATCCGCCGAGCGTGATCGGCCGATAGACCGCCCGGCTGTCGTCGCCGACCCCCATCACGAACTTCTTGTCCTGGTCGGTGCCGATCGCGCGCTCATCGATCATCACCAGCGTCTGCTGCTTCGGCTGACCCATGCGCACGCGGGCGAACTGGCCGGGGATGAGACGCCCGTCCTCGTTCCGAAACACCGCGCGGACCCGGATGGTGCCGCTCTGGCCGTTGACCTGGTTGTCGATCAGCTGGATATGACCTCTCGCCGAGAGACCGCCGGATGTCGTCATTTCCACTGGGATCTGGTCGAGATTGCCGCGCTTGCCGGAAGCATCCGCGATCGAGTTCAGCGCGCGCAGCACGACCTCTTCATCCGCATCGAACGAGGCGTAGATCGGATTGACCGACACCAGCGAGGTCAGCACCGGGGAGGCGGTGCCGGCGGCGACGAGATTGCCGACGGTGATCTCGAACTTGCCGACGCGGCCGTCCACGGGTGCACGCACCTCGGTATAGTCGAGATTGAGCTTTGCGGTCTGGAGCGTCGCTTCGGCCGCCTTCACGTTGGCGATGGCTTCGCGATTGGCATTGTCGCGCTGGTCGTAGTCGCGCCGTGTGACCACGGCATTGCCGACCAGCTGCGCGCCGCGCTCGAGCTCGCTCTGGGTGAACACGACGCGCGCCTTGGCAGCCTCGAGCTGGGCGTTGGCCTTGTCGACCTCTGCTGCGTAAGGCGCCGGATCAATCTTGAACAGCACATCGCCGGCCTTCACCAGCGCGCCTTCGGTGAAGTTGGTCGCAAGGATCGCACCCGCAACGCGGGGACGAAGCTCGACGCGGTTGATGGCCTCGAGCCGGCCGGAGAAATCGTCCCACAGCACGGTCTGCTTCGGTTCGATCAGCGCGACCGTGACAGGGACGGCCTGCTCGGCGGCTGCCGCCGTTGCGGTCGCCTGCGCGGCACGTAAGTAATGGCCGGTCGCGATCGAGCCGGCCACGGCGAGGGCGCCCACGATGGCGACGCCGCCGAGGAGGCGGCGGAAACGGCCGGTGCGAGGGGAGTTTTGCGAGGGATGCATTTGCGCGCTCCAGATATGTAGTGTTCGCTACAGATGTGGAGCTGGATGTCGCAGTGCAAGATACTTATGTACCATTCACTAAGAAAATTGTAGCGGCATACCGCAAGAATTGGAAGACGGCAGAGAAAATAAAGCTAGAACAAATAGATAGGATTCGGCGTTAAGCTTCAGGCAGAACGTGAATTCCGAGGAGACAGGCACATGGGCATGGGACGCCCCCGCGAATTCGACGCCGAAACGGCGTTGGACCAGGCGATGGAAGTGTTTTGGCGCCATGGCTATGAGGGCGCCACCATTGCCCAGCTCACCGAGGCCATGGGCATCAATCCCCCGAGCCTTTACGCCTGCTTCGGCAACAAGGAAGGCCTGCTCAAGGCCGCGCTCGACCGTTACACCAAATTGCGTGGCGTCTGGATGGACGAGGTGGTCGCCGCACCTACCGCCCGCGACGTTGCCGAGCGGATGCTGATGGGCATCGCCGACAAGCAGACCGATCCCGCCAATCCGCCCGGCTGCCTGCTCGTGCAAGGCGGCATCGCCTGCGGCAGCGGCTCCGAGAACGTCCCGTTCGAGCTCGCCGCCCGCCGCGCCGAGAACGAGGACCAACTCCGCGACCGTTTTGTCCGCGCCAAGGCCGAGGGCGATCTCAAGCCGACGTCTGATCCTGCAGCACTCGCGCGCTATGTCTCGGCGGTGTCAGTCGGCATGGGCGTGATGGCGTCTTCGGGCTCCGACCGCGAAGCGTTGCGGCAGGTGGCGGACGTGGCCGTGCAGGCGGTCGAGGCGCAGTCGGCCGACAGAACGTGACGGCCGCCGGCCGTTGTCATTTTGAGGATTGCAGCGACGGCGGCCGGACGAAGCCGCCGAAATCGCGTTCGATCAGCCCGCCGAGCGCAATCGTCGTGCGGTCCTCGAGATAAGGCCCGATGATCTGGACGCCGATCGGCAGGCCAGACGGCGCGCGCTCGATCGGAACGGCGGTCGCCGGCAGTCCGCAGGTCGAGGCGGGGTCGGCCCAGATGAAGCACGCATCGGAGTAGTTGTAGAGCTTGCCATCGATGTCGAGCTGCCGCGCGTCGAACGGTTCGGAATGGTCGTGTGGAAAGGCCGGCACGGCGGCGACCGGGTAGATCACCGCGTCGAACTCGCGGAAGAACTGCTGCCACCGTTGCTGCAACTGCAGGCGCGCCGCGTCGGTCACCAGCCATTCGCGATGGATCATGCCCCAGCCGCGGGCGCGCTCGGCCTGCAGGCTACGGTCGTCGGGCGAGAGTGTCGCGGCAACTCCTTGCGCCTCTGCGAGAGCGGCCGGTGTCAGACGCGGGCTTCGCGCTGCGTTCAACAGCTTCATGTAAAGCCGCGCGGAGTCGGCGAGATCGGGCAGTGACGTGCTTGCGCGCGCGACCCGCGCGCCAGATTTGTCGAGCCGGTCGGCCAGCCGCCCAATGGCTGAACGCACGGCATCGCCCGTCGGCATCAGCGGATGCGTATCGATCACGAGGATCCTGAAATCCTTGAGCCGGTCATGCCGCGGGGCAGGCAGAGCCAGGCGATAGCCGATCCCGTCGCGCGTCTCGTCCGGGCCGGCAATCACGTCGAGCGCCAGCGCGAGGTCCGAGGCGGTGCGCGCCATCGGCCCGACGACAGCCAGATCGCCCTGGCCGGGGACGGGTAGTGCCGGCGGCAGGCTGTAGCCGCGCAGCGGCACCAGGCCGAGGCTCGGCTTGTGTCCGAACACACCGCAGAAATGCGCGGGCACCCGGATCGAGCCGCCGATGTCCGAGCCGATCGAGAGCGGACCGAAACCCGCCGCCAGCGCCGCGCCCGATCCGCCCGAGGAGCCGCCGGGTGACCGGCCGAGGTCCCACGGGTTGTTCGTGGTCCCGTGGATCTCGTTGTAGCTCTGGAAATCCCGCAAGCCGATCGGGATATTGGTCTTGCCGATGATGATGGCGCCTGCCGCCTTCAACCGCGAGACCACAAGGGCATCTTCCGCAGGCTTAAAATCCCTGAAATGCGGAAAGCCCCATGTCGTCGGCAGGCCGGCGACGTTGAACGGTTCCTTGAGGGTTACGGGGATGCCGAGCAGGGGCTGCCGGTCGCCGCGGGCAAGCGCGGCATCGGCGGCGCGTGCGGCCCCTCTCGCACGATCGAAATCGCGGACGATGATCGCGTTGATGCGCCCGTCCAGCGCCTCGATGCGCGCGATCGTATGCGCGAGCAACTCGGACGCGGACACTTTGCGAGCGTGCAGGGCGGTCAGCAGTGCGCTGATCGAGCCGTAGTCCAGGTCAGCGGCATCTGCGGTCATCACGAGCTCCATTGTATCCCGGCTGAGACCTTGTAGCCCGGATGGAGCGCAGCGCAATCCGGGACATGTCCCGACGCGGATCCAGAACCCAGATTACGCTATCGCTTCATCCGGGCTACGACGCTATCGCATCTGGTCGTCGTGCCCGGGCTTGTTCCGGGCATCCACGTTCTCAGTGCGGCGTCGCAAGGCGTGGATGGCCGGGACAAGCCCGGCCATGACGCGGTGGAGAGCCTCAGGAGGCTTCCTTCAGCACCGGTGCGGCAGATTCCTCCGCCTTGAGCTCCTCGAGGCTGCGATGCCGCGGCTCGATGCCCAGCGCCCAGACCGTGATGATCTGCACCACCAGCAGCCCGATCATCAGCGCCATCACGCCGGCCACGCCGCGCGTCTCGAACAGCGACACGACGAGGAACGGCGTGACGATGGTGGCGCCGCGCCCCAGCGTGTTGACGATGCCGGAGGCGCGCAGGCGGACCTCGGTCGGAAACAGCTCGGGGATATAGATGCCGAACAGAAGGGCGACCAGGACGTAGATCGGTACCGTCAGCGCGAAGCCGACAGCCGGCAGCAGGATCGGGTCGGAGATCATGGGGTAGAGGATTCCGAGCATCACCGTGATCAGGGATGCGCCGATGATGGTCGGCTTGCGGCCCCAGCGGTCGGCGGTCAGCGCGCCGATGGCCGAGCCGACGGGCGCGCCGAGCGCCATCAGCAGCGAATAGCCGAACGAGGTCGCGATCGAGAGGCCCTGCTTGACGAAGAACACGGGCAGCCAGGTCACGAAGCCATAGAGCAGGGTGTTGATCGTGATCAGGCAGACGGCGCCGACGATCATCCGCGACAGCAAGGGCGCGGTGAACAGCGTGCCGAGATCCGCAGATGCCGGGACCGGTGTCGTGGCCGCGGGAGGAGGCAGGGGCTGACCCTGCGCGGCTTCCTTCTCGATGGCTTGCATCAGCGCTTCCGCCTCGGCGGTGCGTCCCACGGCTTCCAGCCAGCGCGGCGATTCCGGCAGCGACTTGCGCATGTACCACACCACGAGCGCGCCGACGCCGCCGAGCACGAACATGGAGCGCCAGCCGAATTGCGGCACCACCACGGACGCGACCAATAGCGCCACGGGCAGACCGGTGACGACGCACACGGTGGTGAAGCCGAGCCATTTGCCGCGGGTGCGCGCGGGCACGAATTCCGTCATCGTCGAATAGCCGACGACGTTCTCCGCCCCGAGCCCGACGCCCATCACGAAGCGGCAGGCGATCAGGAAGGCCATGTTCGGTGAGAACGCCGCGGCCAGGGAGGCAACGCCGAAAAGGAGCAAATTGAATTGATAGGTGAAGCGGCGTCCGTAGCGGTCGCCGAGGAAGCCGGTGCCGAATGATCCCAGCATCATGCCGACGAAGGTCGCGGAGATGAAAACCGCATTCTGCGCGAGGGTCGAAAAGCCTGTCTTCAGCGTGACGCTGAGCACGGTCCCGGCGATATAGATGTCGAAACCGTCGAAAAACATTCCGATGCCGATCAGCAGCATGATGCGGCGGTGGAATGGCCCGATCGGCAGCCGATCCAGACGGCTGCCTGCGTTCACCAATGTCGACATATACGCTCTCCCCTGACTGTTGTTCTGGTCGATGCGGCCCGCCTTCTATGGGCGGTCGGCCGCTCGTCGTTTTTTGCTAGTTCAGGCGCTGTTGGTTGGCCGTGTCGCGATACCAGTCGAACGGCTGCTCGTGGGTCGCGACCATCACGCTCTTGGTGTTGAAGTGGTCGTTGAAGCTCTCGGTGCCGCATTCGCGGCCGATGCCGGAATCGTCGACGCCACCCCAGGGCGAAGCCGGGTCGAGACGGTGGTGATCGTTGATCCAGACGATGCCGGCCTTGACGGAGGCGGCGACACGGTGCGCGCGGGCGACGTCGCGGGTTCGGATGGCCGCGGCGAGGCCGAACGGCGAGTTGTTGGCAAGCCGCAGCGCATCGGCCTCGTCCTTGAACGGCGTCACCGAGGTGAAGGGACCGAACACTTCCTCCTGGAAGATGCGCATGTCGGATGTGACGTCGGCGAACACGGTCGGCTCGACGAAATAGCCGTTGTCGTGGCCCGGCACCTTCGCGGCAACGCCGCCGGTGACGAGACGCGCGCCATCCTCGTGGCCGTAGCCTACATAGGTGAGAACGCGGTCGCGCTGCCGCGCGGAGATCACGGGGCCCATCTGGGTGTTCGCGTCGAAGGGATCGCCGACGCGGATCGTGCGGGTCTTGGCCTGCAGCTTCTCGACGAATTCGTCATAGATCGAAGCCTGGACGATGTGGCGCGAGGCACAGACGCAGGTCTGTCCGGCGCCGATGAAGGCGCCGAACGCGGCGTAGTTGACGGCGCGGTCGACGTCGAAATCGTCGAACACCATCACCGGCGTCTTGCCGCCGAGCTCCATGGTTTGATGCGCGAACACTTTTGCGGCCGCGCTGCCGGCGATGCGGCCTGCCTCGGTGCCGCCGGTCAGGACCAGCTTGTTGATGTCGCCATGCTCGGCCAGCATCTTGCCGGCGTTCTGCCCGAGGCCGAGAACGATGTTGAAGACGCCGGGCGGAAGGCCGGCTTCGGTGAAGATCTGCGCGAGCTTCAATGTCGTCAGCGGCGTGTATTCAGACGGCTTGACCACGGTGACGCATCCGGTCGCCAGCACCACGGCGAGCGACTTGCACAGGATCATCAAGGGATGATTGAACGGCGTGCAATTGGCGACGATGCCGATCGGCGTGCGAAGCGTGTAGTTCAAATACGCGCCTTCTACCGGGATCACGGAGTCCCGACGCGCCAGCGCAACGCCGGCAAAGTAGCGGAAGAAATCGGGCAGGCGGGAGAGCTGGGCGCGGGTCTCGTTGACCGGCCGGCCGTTGTTGAGGGTTTCCAGCCGGTACAGGCTGTCGAGATTGGCCTCGAAAGCATCGGCGAGCTTGTTGACCAGCCGGGCACGCGCGCGCGTATCCATGCCGCCCCAGGCTTTGCCTTCGAACGCTGCGCGCGCGCTCTTCATCGCGCGGTCGATGTCCTCGGCGGTCGAATTGGGGATGCGGGCGATGACGTCGCCGGTCGCGGGATTGCGAACGTCGAGCATCACGCCGTTGCCGGCTTCGACTTCACGTCCGTCGATGAAATTGCCGTGGGTTTCGACGTCGATCGACGCGGGTTTTGACGGAATGTTCATGATGACCTCTCCTCGACGATGACGGCGTTGCGCTTGAGCGCCGGCAGAACGCGTTTTTCGGTGGCCCCGATATGGGCCTTGATGATGCGCGCCGCGGTTCGCGTTTCGCGGCTCTGCATGGCGTCGATCAGGGCGACGTGCTCGGCGACGAGCTTTGCCGGATCGTGACCCTTCAGATTGGACACGCTGACGCGGACCAGCCGGTCGGCCTGGCCGATCAGGTCGCACAGCGCCGTCGCCATGCGGCGATTGCCGGACGCATGAGCCAGCGCGGAATGGAAGCCGCGATTGTAGGCGATGAAGTCTTCGTGGTTGCCGGAGAAGCGGCGAAATTCATCGAGCGATTTCAGAACGCTGTCCGGAGCGCTCTCGATCGCCTCGGCGACGCAGGCCGGCTCCAGCGCAAGACGGAAGCGGAGGAGGTCGCGGGCGTCCGACAGCGAGATCGGCGTGACCCGGTAGCCCTGGCGCGGCTGCACCGTCACCAAATGCTCGCGCTGCAGCCTCAAAAGCGCATCCCGAACCGGTTGGCGGCTCACCGAATAGCGTTCGGCCAGATCCTGTTCCCGCATTTCATCGCCCGGAGCGAACCGGCACGCTAAAATATCAGACCTCAGAAGATCGTAGATGTTTTCGCGCAAAAGCATGATTCTAGGGACCTCGTTGGCTCCAATTTGGCAATCCTGATATTTCACGTCAAGAGCCAAATGCTTGAATTCCCTGACAGTTGATTTATCAATCGGGGGCCTCCACGGCACGCAAACGGGTGTGATCCCGCCGACGAAGTTAAGGAAAGACCGGACATGGACAGGCTTCTTGCCAACGGGACCGTCAACGCCGCGCAATCGGGCGATGGGCCGCCGCTGTTTCTCTTCCACTCGCTGTTGTCGGACCGTGCGAGCTTCGATGCGATCGTGCCCGAGCTTGAGGGATCGTTTCGCACCATCGTGCCGGAGTTGCCGGGGTTCGGCCGTTCACGCGCGGTCGAGGGCGGGCTCGTCGCTGTCGCGGACAGGATGGCGGAGGCCGTGAAGGAGGCTGCGGGCGGTGCGCCGGCGATCGTGCTCGGCAATGGCTATGGCGGCTTCGTCGCCTTGCAGATGGCGATCCGGCACCCGGAGATCGCCAGCAAGCTCGTTCTCGCCGATTGCGGCGCGGCGTTCTCGGAGCCCGGCCGCGAGGCGTTTCGCAACATGGCGAGGGTCTCGCGGGACAAGGGCCTCGAGGCGATCACTGACGTTGCGATGCGACGCTTGTTTGCGCCCGAGTTTCAGGAGCGGCATCCCGAACTGATGCGGGATCGTCGTGAAGCTTTTCTGCAGACGGATCCCGATGTGTTTCGCAGCGCATGCGACGCGTTGGCAAACCTCGATCTCCGCGCCGAACTTGCCGCGGTGAAAGTTCCTGCCCTCGTTCTGGTCGGTGAGCACGACGAAGCGACGCCTCCGCCAATGTCGCACGAGCTGGCCGCCGGTTTGCCGCGCGCCGAACTCAAGGTCATTCCAGGCTGCGCGCACGTGCCGCAGCTTCAGTCGCCGCGGCAGTTTCTCGGAGCTCTCAAGGGCTTCCTGCTTTGATCTGCGCCTGGCCGATGCCGATCCTGCGCTCGAAACGGCGATGCCTTCCGAACGGTTAATGGCGTCTGTGCGGCGGGAATTCACAAGCGGGGATGGTGCAATCCTGCGCCTGTGTTGCCCGACGCGTCAAACGTCCTCGGGGGGCACGCTCGCGTCATGCCGGAGCGAAATTCTTCAATGATTTGTACTGTGCATGGGGTTGTTTTCGCATTTTTTGTTGGAGCATCCCCAGGCCGCGAGGACCAGAGGATGAGCCGCCCGCATTGAAGCGGGCCTCCTAAGAGTTTTTATACACAGTTCTGGCACGCTCCGCGCGTCAATATCCGCAACCTGCATCGTCGCCTCTTATTGCGCGCACGAAAAGACGGGACCCGCGGGCATCGAGGGGGCGTGAGCCATGACTGCAGTTGCTTCGGACGCTGGTCGCGCGAAGGGCGGGATCGTGCCGATCCTGCTATGCGTGGTGCCGTTCAGTCAGATTCCGCTCGATGCCTATACGCCGGGCCTGCCGCAGATGGTGGTGGACCTCGCAACCGATTCCGCGTCGATGCAGAACACCGTTACCGCCTACATGCTCGGCATGAGTCTGGCGCTGGTGCCTGTCGRCATCGCCTCCGACACGCTCGGCCGCCGTAACGTCCTGCTCGCGGGGCTATCGGTTCTCATCGCGATGAGCATCGCCTGTGCGCTCGCCACCAGCGCATCGCTGCTGCTCGCGTTGCGATTCCTGCAGGGCGTCGGCGGCYGCACCTGCCTCGTCGTCGCCTATGCGGTTGCGGCCGACTGCTTTCGCGGCCGCGAGCTCACGGCGATCTCTGGGCTGCTTGGTGCCGCCTGGGGGCTTGCACCCGTGCTCGCACCGGCGGCCGGCGGTTTCATCGTCGAGCTGACGTCCTGGCGCGGGGTCTTCGTCATCATCGCCATCGCCGCGGCCATCGTCGCTGCGATCGTCGTGCTGCTTCTGCCCGAGACGCTGCCGGCCGAGCGACGCGCGCCGTTCGATCCGCGCCGCACGGCGAGCATTCTCCGCGAAGCGCTCGTCCGTCCGGGTTTCCTGGCCTTCGTGCTGGTGTTTGCCGCCGCGGCCAGCGCGCAACTGGCGTTCGGCGTCGTCGCGCCGTTCCTCTACCAGACCGGCCTCGGTTATTCCGCGGCCGTCTACGGTCTCGTCGCGCTCGGCCTTGGCGGCGTCAATCTCGCGGGCGAGCTCGGCTGCGCGCATTTCGCACGCTTCATGCCGGCCCGCGTGATGGGCTTTGGCGCCTTCGCGCTCTTTCTCGCCGGCGCTGTGGTCTTGACCGCGACCGGCTTGGCCGTCGGTCTCGATTTCATGTCGATCACGATCGGCGGTGCGCTGGTGCTCGGCGGTTGCGGCGTGCTGTGCCCGATGATGTACGGCATGGCGCTCGGCCTGTTCGAGCGCGACCACGGCCTGATCGGCGGCCTCATCAGCGCGCTCTGCTATCTCGCGGTCAGCGGCGCCATGGCGATCGCGGCGGTGTTGCCCGAAGCGACCCAGGCGCCGATCGGATGGCTTTATCTCGGCCTCTGCGCCGTCGCAGGGACGCTGCTTGCGATCTCGTTGCCTGCGGCACGCCACGCCACACAGACTTAAGGAAGGAACCCATTCATGACCACCGTCGGTATTCGCGGCACGTTCTTCGACTTCGTCGACGATCCCTGGAAGCACATCGGCAACGAGCAGGCTGCCGCGCGCTTTCACCAGGACGGCCTGATGGTCGTCACGGATGGCGTCATCAAGGCGTTCGGTCCGTATGAGAAGATCGCCGCCGCGCATCCGGGCGTCGAGATCACCCATATCAAGGACCGCATCATCGTCCCGGGCTTCATCGACGGCCACATCCATCTGCCGCAGACCCGCGTGCTCGGTGCCTATGGCGAGCAGCTGCTGCCGTGGCTCCAGAAATCGATCTACCCCGAGGAGATCAAGTACAAGGATCGCAACTACGCGCGCGACGGTGTGAAGCGTTTTCTCGACGCACTGCTTGCCGCCGGCACCACCACCTGCCAGGCCTTCACCAGCTCCTCGCCGGTCGCGACCGAAGAGCTGTTCGAGGAAGCGGCCCGCCGCAACATGCGCGTGATCGCGGGCCTCACCGGGATCGACCGCAACGCGCCGGCCGAGTTCATCGACACGCCCGAAAACTTCTATCGCGACAGCAAGGGTCTGATCGCGCAGTACCACAACAAGGGCCGCAACCTCTATGCCATCACGCCGCGCTTCGCCTTCGGCGCCTCGCCGGAGCTGCTCAAGGCATGTCAGCGCCTCAAGCACGAGCATCCGGACTGCTGGGTCAACACCCACATCTCAGAGAATCCGGCCGAATGCAGCGGCGTGCTCGTCGAACATCCGGACTGCCAGGATTATCTCGGCGTCTACGAGAAGTTCGACCTGGTCGGGCCAAAGTTCTCCGGCGGCCACGGTGTCTATCTCTCGAACAACGAGTTCCGCCGCATGTCCAAGAAGGGCGCCGCGGTGGTGTTCTGCCCGTGCTCGAACCTGTTCCTCGGCAGCGGTCTGTTCCGCCTCGGCCGTGCCACCGATCCCGAGCATCGGGTGAAGATGTCGTTCGGCACCGACGTTGGCGGTGGCAATCGCTTCTCGATGATCTCCGTGCTCGACGACGCCTACAAGGTCGGCATGTGCAACAACACGATGCTCGACGGCAGCATTGATCCGGCGCGCAAGGATCTCGCCGAGGCCGAGCGCAACAAGCTCTCGCCCTATCGCGGTTTCTGGTCGGTCACGCTCGGCGGCGCCGAAGGCCTCTATATCGACGACAAGCTCGGCAATTTCGAACCCGGCAAGGAAGCCGATTTCGTCGCGCTCGATCCGAATGGCGGCCAGCTGGCGCAACCCTGGCACCAGTCGCTGATCGCCGACGGTGCTGGTCCGCGCACGGTCGACGACGCCGCGAACATGCTGTTCGCCGTCATGATGGTCGGCGACGACCGGTGCGTCGACGAGACCTGGGTGATGGGCAAGCGTCTCTACAAGCAGAGCTGAAGCGGACGGTCGCGATGAGCGCATCTCCGGATCCGGCGGCCCAGGCGGTCGCCCTCGTCATCCAGCGCCGCATTGCCGACGACGGCTTTGCCGCGTTCGCGCGGTGGAACGGCGAGGTCGGCGAGGCGCTGAAGGCGTGGCCCGGCTTCCTCAGTCAGGAGGTCGTGCCGCCGCAGCCGCCGGCGCACGTGGACTGGGTGACCATCCTGCGTTTCGCGAACCCGGCCGCTGCCCGCGCCTGGCTTCAGAGCGATGTACGGGCGCGGCTGATCGCGGACGTACAGCGCTTCTTCGTCGGGTCGGAGGACGTCCATATCCTTCCCGACACCGGCGTTCAGCGCGACAGCGCGGTCTCCGCCGTCATCTCCTTCAAGGTCCCGGATGGACTCGAGGATGCGTTCCTCAAATGGCAACAGCGCATCCAGGCCGCGGAGGCCGAGTTCAGGGGGTTCCTGCGTCACAAGATCGAGCGGCCTATCCCGGGCCTGCACGACGAGTGGATCGTCATCCTGTCGTTCGACAGCGATGCCAACCTCAACACGTGGCTGGACTCGCCCTTGCGGCAGACGCTGCTTGAGGAAGGCGCGCGCTTCAACGCCGGCATGAACGTGAAGCGGGCAAGCTACGGCTTCAATTTCTGGTTCCCGGCCGGCAAGACGCAGGCTCCGGAGCAAGGGCCCGGCCTGATTTGGAAGAGCAACCTCATCGTCCTGCTGGTGCTCTATCCCGTGGTCTATCTCTGGGGCTATTTCATCAGCGCGCCGCTGATCGACAGCCACGGCGTGCCGGTCTGGCTGTCGCTGTTCGTCGGCAATCTCGTGAGTACCCAGCTGCTCGGCTGGTTTCTCGTGCCGGCCGCCTTCAGGGCGCTCGACTGGTGGATCAAGCCGAAGGCAGCGCTCGGCCGCCAGATTGCGGGATATGCACTGCTTGCCGCGCTCTATGCGGGCTCGATGGGCCTGTACGCGCTGCTGCTCGCATGGCATTGGGGACGGTGAGGCCATCCACCGTGCGGACCGTTGCGGTGCTATCGGGGAGAGGTCGGTCTCTGGACGCTGACGACCATGTTCGCCCTGACATTCCTCGGCACCTCGGCAAGCGTTCCCTCAGTGGAGCGCAACCATCCGGCCCTCCTGGTGGAGGCCGCGGGCAAGCGCATCCTGGTTGATTGCGGAGAGGGCACGCAGCGCCAGTTGCTGCGCAGCGGCGCCGGCTTTCGCCGGCTCGACCGCATCCTGCTGACGCACGGGCACCTCGATCACGTGCTCGGCATCCCCGGTCTCTTCTCGACGCTGGGGTTGCGGCAGACCTCCGACGTGATGACCGTTCATGCGGGCCCGGGCACGCTCGACATCGTCGTTCGCATGCTCGCCGGCTTGTGGGGCGCGGGCAGGGCGCCGATCCCTGTGGCGTTCGCACCGCTGACCGAGGGGCAAGTCATCGATGCCGGCGACTTCACCATCGACTGCTTTCCGGTCCGCCACCGCGACACCGACAGCTTTGGCTTCTCTTTCCAAAGCCCCGCGCGCCGCCACCTTCTGCCCGAGCGCCTCGCGTCTCTCAGTGTCCCGGACGGGCCAATGCGCGGAGAGCTGGCCGCCGGACGGCCGGTCGTGATCGCCGGTCGAACCATCGATCCGGAGGACGTCCTGGGTCCGCCGGGCGGCGGGAGGAAGCTCGTCGTGGTCGGCGACACTGAAACCACTGATGGTCTATCCCGACATGTCGCCGACGCCGACTTGCTGGTGATCGAGGCGACGTTCCTCGATCGTGACGCCGCGACCGCGCGGGACTACGGCCATCTCACGGCGACCGAAGCCGCTTCGTTTGCCGCCGCCAACAACGTCAAGCAGCTCGTGCTGGTCCACATGTCGGGACGGTACGACGATGAAGAGATATTGGCCGAAGCGACAAGGGTGTTTCCGAATACGCGGATCGCCGCCGACTTCGATCACATCGTGATCTAATCGCCATCACCGCACTCAGCTCGTCAATCCAGACTTGATCGTGAGATCCTGGACTTGGGCCGTCGCCTGCATCAGCCGCGGCAACGCCTGGTCGCGGAAGGCCGCCATGTCCATGCGCATCGCATCGACCGTGACGCTCAGGCCGCCGATCACAAAACCCTGAGCGTCGAAGATCGGCGTTGCCAGCGTGCGCAGGCCATAGGCATTCTCGCCGTCGGAGACGGCATGGCCTTTTTTCTTCACCTGATCGAGCCGGGCGAGCAGTGCATCGAGATCGGTCAGCGTTCGCTCCGACAGTTTGACGCGAGGACGCAACTCGAGCCGCTCGATCTGCTGGTCGCGTGGCAGATGCGCCAGCATGACATGACCGAGCGCGGCGCTGTAGGCGGGGATGCGCGTGCCCGGCCGGCGGTCCATCTTGTGACGGTCGAGGCCGGCACCGACGCGCGCGAGATAGACCACGTCGCCGCCATCGAGAATGCCGAGCGAGGCCGCATCGCCGACCGCTGGGACGAGGTCGCGCAGCAGCGGCTCGACGATCGGCCGCAACGAGCCGCGCGACAGCACGGTGTAGCCGAGGTCGAGACAGGCGACGCCGAGACGGAACCGGCGACTTTGCGGAACGGCCTGGAGATAGCCGAGTTCGGTCAGGGTCTGGATCAGGCGGAACGCCGTCCCGCGATCGAGTTCGGCCCGTGCGGCAATCTCACTCAGGGTCAGCTCGAAGGTTTCGCTGGTGAAACTCTTGAGCACGGCAAAGGCCTTGCCGACGGAGGCGACATAATTCTTGGGATTTTTGGCGCTAGTTTCCGATACGCGCTTCGCTGCCTTCCCTGCGACCTTGGCCATGCTCGAATGCCCCACCATGACAGCCATGCCCTTGACGTCGGGCCGGGCTGATTTTACGACTGCACCAGCAAATAACAAATGTTCGCATTCCGAACAACATCGTTCTGACGATCGGAGGAAGTTTTGTCGACATCATCGCTGCACCCTCATGGCGTGTTCTCCGCCGCGTTGACGCCGCTCGACGCTGAGCTTGCTCCCGATCATGCGCGCTTCGTGGACCATTGTCGCTATCTGCTCGACGAAGGCTGCGACGGCATCGCGATGCTGGGCACGACGGGTG
Organism: Bradyrhizobium sp. 2TAF36; assembly: GCF_052114925.1. NCBI lineage: Bacteria > Pseudomonadati > Pseudomonadota > Alphaproteobacteria > Hyphomicrobiales > Nitrobacteraceae > Bradyrhizobium > Bradyrhizobium sp. 2TAF36. The sequence continues at coordinate 16,013 of NZ_JBFRFR010000016.1, forward strand.
AGGCGAACTCCTTTTCGGTGGCCGAACGCACGGCGCTGCTCGAGGCGGTGGTGGCCGCCGGCATCGCGCCGCGGCGGCTTTTGCCCGGCACCGGCGTTGCCGCGCTCAGCGACACCATCGCGCTGACGCGCCACGCCCTCTCGGTCGGCGTCGACACCGTGGTGATGCTGCCGCCGTTCTACTACAAGAACGTCACAGATGACGGCATCTTCGCCTCCTACAGCGAAGTGGTGCAGCGCATCGGTGATGCGCGCCTGAAAGTCGTCCTCTATCACTACCCGCAGATGTCGGCGCAGCCGATCTCGCATGCGCTGATCGAGCGGCTGCGCAAGGCCTATCCGGCCACGTTCACGGGCATCAAGGATTCGTCCGGCGACTTCGCCAACATGACGGCGATGGTCGAGCGCTTCCCGGGCTTCGCTGTCCTCGGCGGCGCCGATCCATTGATGCTGCCGCTGCTGCGCAGGGGCGGCGCGGGCTGCATCACCGCGACCTCCAATGTCATCGCGCGCAGTCTTGCCTATGTCTTCAAGCACTTTGGCGACAGTGACGACGATCCGGCGCTCAAGGCGGCGCAGGCGCGCATCGTGAAGGCGCGCGAGCTGGTCTCGCAATTTCCGCAGATGGCCTCGCTGAAGGCGCTGGCGGCCGACCGCACCAAGCATGCCGGTTGGCAGCGCCTGCGGCCGCCGCTGGAGTCTTTGCCGCCGGACCAGCTGAAAGAGCTGCTTGCGAATGCTGCGGCATTCGCAGCCTCCGCCTAGGCCCGGTACGGACGACGAGGCGATCTGATGTCCGACTCATTCCAGGATGCATTGGCCGGGCTCGCCGCGATCGTCAGCGACAAGCACGTCATCGCGTCCGGAGCCGACCAGGAGCCTTATGTGGTGGACTGGCGCGGGCGCTATCGCGGCCGGGCGGTCGCGGTGGTGAAGCCCGGCTCGACCGCCGAGGTCGCCTCCGTCGTCAAATACTGCGCCGATAGGCGCCTTGCGATCGTGCCGCAAGGCGGCAACACCGGCATGTGCGGAGCCGCGACGCCGGACGATCACGCGGGCAATGTCGTGATCCGGCTCGACCGCATGCGAGCCGTGCGCGACGTCAGTCCGCTCGCCAATACGATCACGGTCGAGGCCGGCTGCATTCTCGCCGAGGTCCAGAATGCGGCGCGTAGCGTCGATCGCTACTTTCCCTTGAGCCTGGGTGCCGAGGGTTCCTGCCAGATCGGCGGCAACATCTCGACCAATGCCGGCGGCACGGCCGTCCTGCGCTACGGCCCGACGCGCGATCTCGTGCTCGGGCTCGAAGCCGTGCTGCCCGACGGGCGTATCTTCAACGGCCTGCGCGCGCTGCGCAAGGACAACACGGGTTACGCGCTCAAGCAGCTCTTCATCGGGGCGGAAGGCACGCTCGGCATCGTCACCGCGGCGGTGCTGAAACTGTTCTCGCCGCCGCGCAGCTCGGCGCTGGCGCTGGTGAAATTGCAGGGTGTCGCGCAGGCACTCGAGATCATGGCGCGCCTGCGCGGTGTGGTCGGCGACCGGCTCGGCAGCCTCGAAATCATGTCGCGCTCGCAGATCGAGGCGATCGCGGAGACCGTGCCGCATGTCACCATCCCGTTCGAGCTGACGACACCGTGGTATCTGATCGTTGAGTTGACGGACACGCTCGCGGGCGTCGATCTCGACGAGCCGCTCGCCACGGCGTTGGCGGATGCGATGGAGGCCGGCATCGCCGAAGACGTCATCCTGGCCTCCAACCTCGCGCAGGCGAAGGCGATCTGGGCCGTCAGGCACAGCGTGTCCGAAGGCAACAAGCGCAGCGGCTATGTCGTCTCGCACGACAGCGTTGTGCCGCTGGAGCGCCAGGCGGACTTCGTCACCAATGTCGAGGCGCGAATTATGGCCGCTGTGCCGCATGCCCGCGTGGTGATGCATGGCCATATCGGCGACGGCAACATCCACGTGATCGCCCTGATCGACCGTGCGCATTGTCAGGAGCCGGCGACCACGGCCGCCCTGGTGGCGCAAATCAATGAGATCGTCGACGATGAGACCGCAGCGCAGGGCGGGGCGATCAGTGCCGAGCACGGCATCGGGATCACCAATCGCGTCCGGCTGGCCCGTGTCGCCGATCCGCTCGATATCGAGCTGATGCGCGGCATCAAGCGCTTGCTCGATCCGAACGGCCTGATGAACCCCGGCAAGATCTTTGGCGCGGGAGCAGCATGACGATGACGGTCGTGCGCCTGCTTGCCGACGATCTCACCGGCGCGCTCGACACCGCGGCGGAGTTCGTCGGCCTGTGCGGACCGTTCGACGTCACCTGGGCGGATTCGCCCGCGGCTCCGAGCGCGCAAAGCCTCGCGATCGACAGCGGCACCCGCGAGCGGTCGAAAGCCGACAGCGTCGAGATCGTCGGACGGCTGGCGCCGCAGCTTCAGGGTGGGACGATCGCCTACAAGAAGGTCGATAGCCTGCTCCGCGGTGCCTGGGCGGCCGAGCTCGGCGCCTGCCTGCGCGGCGGCGATTGGGCGTCATGCGTGGTCGCACCGGCCTTCGACTATCAGGGACGCCGCACCATGGGCGGCCAGCAATTTGCGCGTACGGTCCAAGGCGACTGGCATCGTGTCGGTGACAATCTCCTGGCTCAACTGCAGCTCGAGGGCATCGATGCACGGCAGGGCCGGGCCGATACGCTGTCGCAAGGCGGTGTTCAGGTCTTCGATGCCGAGAGCGACATCGACCTCGATCGCGTCGTCGAAATGGCGCGGCAGATGCCGGGGCCCGTGCTGTGGTGCGGAAGCGGCGGGCTGGCCGGCGCGCTCGCCCGCGGCCATCGCGCCGATGCGCCTAGCCGGCTGAAGCGGCCGGTGCTGGGGCTGTTCGGTTCCGACCAGGCCGCCACCGCCTCCCAGCTCGCAGCATGTGGCGAAGCCACCATCGCGTTGGCCGAAGGTGAGGGGGGCGCAGGCGTTCAACGCAAGCTGGCTGACGATGGCGTGGCGCTGGTGAAATTCGCGCTCGCGGATGGCCTTTCGCGCGCTGAGGCCGCCCAGCGGATCGCGCGCGAGCTGACGACGCTGATTGCGGTGCTCAATCCGCCCGGAACCTTGATCGTTGCTGGCGGCGAGACCTTGAAGGCCGTATGCGTTGCGCTTGGCGCGCATGCGCTCCAGGTGACGGGGCGTATCGTGCCGGGGCTACCGCGCTCGATTCTGCAAGGCGGCCGCTGGGCCGGCGTGGATGTCATCTCGAAATCCGGCGCGTTCGGCACCAGCGAGCTGTGGCGCGATCTGCTCCGGGATAATCATTTGCTCAATACGGGGAGCCCGACATGACCTCTCGTCATCTTGCCATTACCATGGGCGATCCGGCCGGGATCGGCCCGGAGATCATCGTCAAGGCCTGCCTCGGGCTGAAGGACCGGATCGCGACAGGCGATCTGCGCATCCTGATCATCGGCAGCGGCGCCGCGCTCGATGGTGCCAAGGCCGCGCTCGGCGCTGCCGTTGCGATTCCGGAGGTGAGTGCCGACGATGCTGACTGGCCGAACCTCTGTTTCCTCCAGGCGGATGTCGAGGGCACCCCGATCAAGCCCGGCGTCTTGAGCGCCGATGGCGGCCGCTTTGCCTACAAGGCGATCGAACAGGGCGTGCTTCTGACCCAGGCCGGGCGGACCTCCGCGATTGTCACCGCGCCGCTCAACAAGGAAGCACTCAACAAAGCCGGCTATCACTTCCCTGGCCATACCGAGATGCTGGCGCACCTCACCGGCGTGCGCGGGTCGGTGATGCTGCTCGCCCACGGCAACATGCGCGTCAGCCATGTCTCGACCCACGTGGCGCTGGAAGACGTGCCGAAGCGTCTGACGCCGGAGCGTCTGCGCATGGTGATCGATCTCACCAACGAGGCCTTGCTGCGGCTCGGTATCGCCAAGCCGAAGATTGCGATCGCCGCGCTCAATCCGCATGCCGGCGAGGGCGGTCTGTTCGGCCGGCAGGATATCGACGTTTCGGCACCGACGATTGCCAAGGCCGTCGCCGATGGCCTCGACGTCGTCGGCCCGGTGCCCGGCGACACCATCTTCGTCAAGCTGCGCGCCGGCCAGTACGATGCTGCGGTCGCGATGTATCACGACCAGGGGCACATCCCGGTCAAACTGCTGGGCTTCCAGGTCGATCCCGCGACCGGGCGCTGGCAGGAGCTCTCCGGCGTCAACATCACGCTGGGCCTGCCGATCATCCGCACCTCCGTCGATCACGGCACCGCCTTCGACATTGCCGGCAAGGGCATTGCCAACGAGCACAGCCTGATCGAGGCCATCGACTATGCCGAGCGGCTCTCCGCTGGCGTCTCCGCCTCCRAGTCATGAGATCTAGCGCACGATGACCAACGCCTTCACGCCCATCGAAATCCAACGTCCCACCATCCTGGAATTCGGCAACGGCACCATCACGGCTGCTGCGCGCTTCGCCGAGCGGATCGGCGCCAGGCGGCCGCTGGTGATTTCCGATCCGTTCAATGCGTGCCGCGTCGATGCGCTGGCGCTGCCGGGGGCAGTGAAAGTGTTTGGCGACGTCAAGCCTGAACCGGACCTGCCTAATCTGGAGAAGGCGGTGGCGATGGCGAAAGAGGTCGCGCCTGATCTCGTCGTCGGCTTCGGCGGCGGCAGCGCGATGGATCTCGCCAAGCTGGTCGCGGTGCTCTGCACGAGCGACGTGGCCTTTGCCGATATCGTTGGGCCGGAAAAAGTCGCCGGCCGCAGCGTGCCGCTGATGCAGATCCCGACCACGTCGGGCACCGGCAGCGAGGCCGGCACCCGCGCGCTCGTCACCGATCCTGTCAGCCAGAACAAGCAGGCGGTGCAGAGCCGCTTCATGCTTGCTGATATCGCCATCGTCGATCCTGATCTCACAATGACCGTTCCGAAGGAGGTCACTGCGGCCACCGGCGTCGATGCGCTGGCGCATTGCGTCGAGGCCTATACCAGCCGCAAGGCGCATCCCATGATCGATCTCTACGCGATCGAGGGCGCGCGGCTGGTCGGGCAATATCTCAAGCGGGCGGTCGCTGACGGCGGCGATCGCGAGGCGCGCGCGGGTCTCTCCCTGGCCTCGCTCTATGGCGGCTATTGCCTTGGACCGGTGAACACCACCGCCGGGCATGCTGTCGCTTATCCGCTGGGCACGCGCCATCATGTCGCACATGGGCTCGCCTGTGCCTTGATCTTCCCGCACACGCTGGCCTTCAACATGCCGGCAGTCGAGGCGAAGACGGTCGCGGTGCTGGCGGCGCTCGGCCTGCCGGCGCAGAACGATGCGAAGCTCGCATTCGACGCCACTTACGAGTTCTGCAAGAACCTCGGCATCGAGATGCGTCTGTCCGCGCTCGGCGTGCCCAAGGGCGATCTCGGCGTGATGGCCGACGAGGCCCATGCCATTCGCCGCCTGCTCGACAATAATCCGCGAGACCTCGGCCGGGATGCGATCCTGAACATGTACGAGGTCGCGTTCTAGTCACCTCCGCCGCGCGCGGCACCCAATCAACAAAACAGTAGCAGTAGAGGAAACTTCGATGAGATCGATGTGGCTTGGTCTTGTGTCAGCCGTGCTGCTGGCGACGTTGCCGGCAAAGGCGCAGGACGGCTATCCGGCCAAGCAGGTGACGGTGATCGTCCCCTTCGCCGCCGGCGGTACCGCCGACATCTTCGCGCGCATGGTGTCGAACCATCTGCAAGTGAAGCTGGGCAAGCCGTTCGTGGTCGAGAATGTCGGCGGCGCCGGCTCGATCCTCGGCGTGACGCGGCTGGCGAAATCGGCGCCTGACGGCATTACGCTCGGCCTTGCCAGCACCTCCGCGCTCGCGATCAACCCCACGCTCTACGGGCCCAAGCTCAGCTACCAGCCGGACAGGGACCTGGTGGCGGTCGCCCAGATCAGCGTCGTGCCGAACGTGCTCGTGGTGAATCCCAACAAGATCAAGGCGCGCACCGTGCCGGAGCTGATCGCCTATCTGAAGGCGAACCCGGACAAGGTCTCGTTCGGCTCGGCCGGCGTCGGCACCTCGCAGCATCTTGCCGCCGAACTGTTTCAACAGATGACAGGTACCAAGATGGTGCATGTGCCCTACAAGGGCTCCAGCCAGATGCTGACGGATCTGTTGAGCGGCCAGATCGATCTTGCCTTCGACAACGTGCCGCTGCTGCTGCCGCAGGTGAAGACCGGCCAGCTCGCGATGCTCGCCACTGCAACGCCCAAGCGCGCCGCCTTCGATCCGGAAGTCCCGGCCGTCGCCGAATTCCTGCCGGGCTTCGAAGCGGTGGCCTGGCACGGCTTCTTCGTTCCCGCGGCCACGCCGAAGCCCATCGTCGAAAAGCTGTCGGGCGAGATCCGCGCCTTCATGCAGCAGCCGGAGACGGTGCAGAAGATGGCCGAGCTCGGCGCGGCCGCGGTTGCGGTCGATTCCGAACCTTTCAAGGCCTACATCGCCTCCGAGACGGAGCGGTGGAAGAAGGTGATCGAAGCGGCGAATATCAAGCTGGAGTAGGCGACGGTCGTTTATCTGGCGGACGGGTCGCTGTCGGCTCGGCTTCCTCACGAGCCCCCGCCGCTTCAAGGACGTGTTCGATGGGTCGGCGTTTCTGGTGTCGATCGTTATCGGCTGCGTGGCGGGGATCTCCGCGGGGCTTATGGTCGAGCCGAAGGAAATCGGCCGGCAATTTCTCCTGAGCGTCCTGGCGGCCGGATACGCTGGCGCTGACTTCATCGACGCGTTCGTGAAGAAGAGCGTCCCCGACATCAACAAGGTTGCGGAAGCGGCCAAAGCCGTCGGCGGGCCGGAAAACTTGCCGGCCGTGAAGGCGTTGGCGGTGAGGCTCCGGCCGTCGCCAACGCGATCCGCGCCAAGGCGGCAGCCGGGACTTGAAAGCCTGGTCGAAGGGGAAGGCGGCGATCGGGTGGTTTGTCGGGGCCTGATATCTGTCCGTCAGGCTGCGCTGATTTAATAGGCGAAAGGCCGGCGCCGCGTGTCGGGACGAGGGGCGGACAATTCGCAGCTTGGCAAAGGAGAGACGTGTCATGACTGTCCTGCTGAGAAACACCTTCAAGGCCTGGATCGACCGGGCGCCAGGCGCGCCGCCCAAGCTGGTCATGGTCGGCGACGTGAGAGTACCGACCGATGGCTGGCAGGCCCGGCTGACCAGGCGTTCGCCGCAAGGGATCAACCCGAAGATCCTGATCCTCGACGTGAACACGCAGCAGCCGGGTGGCGAAGCGCAGGAAGCGATCACCACGATCCCGCTCCGCTACGAGGAGAGCCCGCCGCAGGACGAATACGGCCAGGTGATGATCGCGAACGGCAAGGCTGAGATCGTGGTTCGAGTCTGCGGCTCGAACTAGCTGAGGCGCTGATGAAGCAGCAGACGGGGGGATTTTCGGCCGCAGGCATCAGCGAACTGGATCAGGCGCTGCCTGCGCCGGCGGGTCTTGGTTACCGGCGCAGTCGGGCCGCCGGTTCACAGGCCCGTGCACCGCAGCGCTTGCCAGCCCAAGGCCGAGCGGGTAGAACGCTGCCACGCCTGAGCCGTGATTTGCGCCAAACGCGCTTCCGGCCGCAGCTGAACAAGTCAGCAAGCTATTGAATTTGTTCGGCTATTCCGTTGGGGAATGGTGTAACGGTAGCACAACAGACTCTGACTCTGTTTGTCTTGGTTCGAATCCAGGTTCCCCAGCCAGTTCCGGGCGATTTACCCAGATCATAACTTGCTCTGAATCGGGCCCGCGTCGCGAGCCTGACGTGYCGTCGGCAGGCCTTTCCTTTCGTCGGTGCCACCTCGGCGCGTTGGCCCGACTCATCGCGTCCGCGATGCGCCGCCCCGCGATGCAAGGCGAAATGATTAGCGGCGCTTCTTCCGGCCCGTCTTGGTGGCACGCTTTTTCGGCGCCCGTCGCTGGCCGCGACCTGCATCTGCCGCGCCCCATGGAATTTTCGCGCTGACGCGCGTCTTGGCGCCGACGAGATTCGGCGTCTGGTTGTATTTGAGGCGACGGAGTTTGGCCGTGACGAGCTCGTTCAGCTCCCGGAACGATGGATTGGCGCCGCGGTCTCGTTGTTCGCGCAGCACCTTCGCCATGCAGAACGTGTAGGCGCCATACGATGTGACGCCGTCACGATATTCATAGGATAGCTCCTGCTCCTGGCAGGCCTCGAGGAGAATCGGCAGATAAGGACCGTGATGCCCGAGCTCGGCCCGCGTCTTGTTGTATTCCTTGTCGGGCTGGGTGCGGAGCGCCATGCTGCGCCCGAGCCGCTGCGTGGCGCCGTTGTCGCCGAGATAGTCGGCGCCGTTCTTGCTCTTGCTCAGACTCTCGTTGAGGGGCGGGAACTCGCGCGGCACCCACATGCCTTCGCTTGCCTCCCACCGCAGCGCCCGGTGGCGGATATCGTCGGGCGGCGTCAGGCCGCGGATACGCGGACCACCGTCACGTGTCATGCCGCCGGAATGGCAGCAGTCGAGCATGGCGACGAAATAGCAGTCGTACGGAAGCTGTGAGTAGAGCTGGCTGAACTGGCGGTCGAGAATGGCGTGCTCGGGCGTCCAGTCGAAATCATAGGGAACCAGGCACTCGTCGACGCTATCCGGTGCGCCGCTCGGGCTGTATCTGGGAATCTGGGCGCCATGGCCCGAGTAGAACAGCATACGCTCGTCACCGTCGCGGACGCCCTCGAGCAGCCAGTGAAGCCTTTCCATGATGCCCTGCGCCGTCGCCCGCTCATTGAGCACGACGCGTATTTCGTCCGGCTTGAAGCCGCTTTCCTGCAGCACCGAGCTCATGAGGAATACGTCGTTGACGCATCCTTCGAGCCTGTCCGCGGGTTTGGGATAGTCGTTGATGCCGATCAGCAGGGCGCGGCGGGTCGGCCGGGCGTCAATGCGGGCAATTCCCCGCGCGGCGCTGACGATGGAGCGTGACGCCGGCACCGGGACCACGTCGTGCCAGACGGTGGCGACGGTCTCGGGGCGCGACAGGTACCAGGTCGCGTTGTGATTCAGGAGATCGTTGGGGACATCGAACGGTGTCAGTACCTGCTGAAAATTGTCTGCGGCGATCTCGAGCGGATAGGTGAGAACGTGATCTTCCCGGTTGAACAGATGGTACCATTTCCGGCAGGGAAGGTCCTGAATGCGGCCTGCGAAGACGTCGCGCACCGCGGGATTGCCGATCTGCGAGCCGAACGTGACGAAGACCTTGTCCCTGATCGCAGCGGGGTTGCGCACGAACGTGTCGTAGCAGATCAGCGAGCCGAGACTGTGAGCCAGGACAACGTCGTAGTTGCCGCTCTTCAGCTTGTCGAGGACTGCGCCGCGCAGCGCGGCCTGCAACTGCTCATCCACCGACCACTGGGCGACCATGCCCGCGGTCCATCTGATCAGGGTCGGTACGTCATCGAGGCCGCGCGTGCCCGAGAGCAGATCACCGATCCCATGGACTGTCGCGCTCGCCAGCAGCTTCGCCAAGGCGATGCTGTAGGTGACGAGGTTGGGCGGGCTCTTGTCGAACAGGTCGTCATACGAGAGGAAGTCGATGGCCGGGTTGAGGCTCTGATCGACGGACTGGACGGCGCGTATGATCGCCTCGGACCATGACTTTCGAAACTCGGCGTCGATCTCCGCGTGACCGACGCCGTGGACACAAAGCAATGACAGGCGGGTGCTCATGAAAGCTGCCTTCTGCTCAATTGCAATCTGAAGTAGCCGATGTGCGAGCGCAAACGTCCGGGATGATGTCACGGCGCGGCGAGCTTCAAATGTGAAGTAGCGCACGAAATCCTCGCGACAGTTTGCCTCACCTTGCGGGTGCGATGACGTGTCGGATCGCCGTGCGCCGCTTCGTCCTTGGGGCAGGCAACCCAAAGGAGATCCCGTGATGCCCTATGTCGATGGTTTCGTGCTGGCCGTGCCGAAGGACAAGATCGAGGCCTACAAGGCGCTGGCGCGAAAGGCCTGCGCCGTGTGGATGGAACACGGCGCGCTCGATTACGTCGAGTGCATCGGCGACGACGTGCCCTATGGCGAATTGACCTCGTTTCCGCGCGCGGTGATCGCGAAGGAGGACGAGGTCGTGGTGTTCTCCTGGATCGTCTACCGTGACCGGGAGACCCGCGATGCCGTCAACAAGAAGGTGATGGCCGATGAGCGGCTCAAGGGCGCCGACATGCCCTTCGACGGYAAGCGCATGATCTATGGCGGCTTCACGACGCTGCTGCGGGCGAGCGACATCGTCGGCTGACGGCGTCTCGCAGGGTGGGTTGGCGACAGCGTCACCCACCGCCTCTGCGTTCGCGGAAACACACGGGGGCCGGGTTACGCCAGCGGACCGCGCTTGGCACAGTCGCAGTGTTAACCCACCCCTGCAGATGGCAATGACGTCCACCGTTCGAGTTACCGCGTTCGCGCCGGGCGACGCCGGATTTGAACGCCGCCCGCGCCGGCGCGTTCGCTGCCTCCCATGCAGCATTGCGCAAGTCCGTTTCGTCTTGCCGGTGTCCGGCTGGCATGCCATCCTAGATCCACCAGGCATAAACAAACGGAAGCGGGCGCTTAGCCTGAAGCTTCCAAAATAGCTTGGTTGGGGAAACCCTTTGGGAGGTCTGATTTGATGAATTTCAAGCACGTCACCGGGCTGTTTTGCGCAGCCGCGATGTTCCTTGCGCTCGGCTCCGGCGCGCAGGCCCAGGACAAGGTCATCAAGATCGGCGTCATCATGCCGATGTCCGGCGGCACCGCCTCGATCGGTGCGCACGCCAAAGCGGCGCTCGAAGTCGCCATGGACATCATCAACAACGCCCATCCTGAGCTTGGCAATCTGCCGCTGGCGAAGAACGCCGGCCTTGCCGGCCTCGGCGGCGCCAAGATCGAGGCTGTGTTCGCCGACAACCAGGGCAACCCGGCGACGGGCCAGAATCAGGCGCTACGCCTGATCACGGAAGAGAAGGTGGCGGCCGTGTTCGGCTCCTACCAGTCCGGCGTCACGCTGACTTCGAGCGCGATCGCCGAGAAATACGGCGTTCCTTTCCTGAACTCGGAATCGGTCGCCGCCAATCTCACCGAGCGCGGCTTCAAATGGTTCTTCCGCACCACGCCGATTGCGACCGATTTCGCCAAGATCTATGTCGACTTCCTCGCCGACATCAAGGCGCAGGGTGCCAAGACCGACAGCGTCGCGGTGGTCCATGACAACACCGAATACGGCACCTCGGTCGCCAACACGATCGCCGGCGCCTTCAAGGAAAAGGGCCAACCGATCGCGCTCGACATCGCCTATCCCGTCAATGCGACCGACTTGCAGGGCCAGGTGCTCCAGCTCAAGGACAAGAAGCCCGACGTCGTCATCATGATCAGCTACACGTCGGATGCGATCCTGTTCRCCAAGACCATGCAGTCGCTCGACTACAAGCCGGCCGTGCTGCTGGCCGACGATGCCGGCTACTCCGATCCGTCCTTCACCAAGGCGGTCGGCAAGATCTCGCAAGGCGTCTTCAACCGCTCGTCCTGGGTCGTGGGACCGCCGGGCTCGGCGTCCGCCATCATCGCCGAGATGTACAAGAAGAAGAGCGGCGAGGAGATGGACGACACGGTCGCCCGGCAGATGCAGGGCTTCTTCGTGCTGGCCGATGCCATCGACCGCGCCGGCTCGACCGAGCCTGCAAAGATCCAGGCCGCGCTGAAGGCGACGGACCTAAAGCCCGAGCAGCTCATGATCGGCTACAAGGGCGTGAAGTTCGACGACAAGGGCCAGAACATCCTGGCTTCCGGCGCCATCATCCAGCTCCAGGATGGCGAGAACTACGTCGCGGTATGGCCGAAGGCCAATGCCGAGAAGGCGCCGGTACTGCCCTACAAGGGCTGGTAAGATTGCCTGAAGGCGGGACCGCGCGTCCCGCCTTTCCCAGAATGTTTTGATCAGAGCAACGCAGCTCATGTCCTTCGTACTCGTGCAGGTGATTGTCGGCGGGCTTCTGCTTGGCGCCGTCTACGCCCTGTTTTCCTCGGGCCTCACGCTGGTGTGGGGCATGATGAACATCGTCAATTTCGCGCATGGCGACTTCGTCATGCTTGGCATGTACGTCGCCTATGTCGTCTATACGCTGATGGGGGGCGGGCCCATCCTCGGCGCCCCACTGGCGACACTGGTGCTCGCGACCGTCGGGGTCGTCGTCTATTTCGCCCTGATCCGCGACATCATGAAGGGGCCGATGCTGGCGCAGATCCTCGGCACGTTCGGGCTCGCGCTGCTGCTGCGCTATTCCGTGTTCTGGTGGTTCGGCGCCAACTTCCTGTCGATGCCGTCGAATATCGTCGGCGGCACTTATGCGTTTGCGGGCCTGCGGATCGAAGCCTCGCGGCTGCTTGCCGGTGTCGTCGCGCTGCTGGTGACATTCGGCCTCCACCTGCTTCTGACGCGCACATCGCTTGGTTCAAAAATGCTGGCGGTGGCGGAGGATCAGACCGCGGCTCAGCTTATGGGCATCAGGCCCGATACCATGCAGGCGATTGCCTGGGCCATCGCGGCCGGCGCCACCGGCCTTGCCGGCGCGCTGATCGCGAACTTCTTCTACATCGTGCCGACGGTCGGCGAGACGCTCGGCATCGTCGCCTTCGTCACGGTATCCCTTGGCGGCTTCGGCAGCGTGCCAGGCGCGCTCGTCGCGGGCCTGTTGATCGGCGTCATCGAGTCGCTCTCCGGCTATCTGATCGGTGCGGTCTACAAGGACATCGTCGTCTATGTCCTGTTCCTGTTCTTCCTCTGGTTCCGGCCGCAAGGCCTGATGGGCAAGCTCTGATGAGAAAGCTGCAATGCGGCGCTTGATCTGGCTCTCAATCGTCGCAGCACTGGCGATTGCCTATCCGTTGCTGCTGTCCTCGCCGTTCCAGCAGCGCTTGGGCGCACTGGTGCTGCTCTATGCCATCGCCGCGTCGGCCTGGAACATCGTCGGCGGCTATGCCGGCCAGGTCTCGGTCGGCCATGTCGTGTTCTTCGGCTGCGGCGCCTATGCCGCGATGGGGTCTTACGCCAAGTTCGGGCTGTCGCCACTGTTCGGCATCCCCGGCGGCATCGTGCTGGCGGTGGGGCTTGCCGCGATCATCGGCGTGCCGACGCTGCGGCTGTCGGGTCACTATTTCAGCATGGCGACGATCGCGGTCGCCGAGACCATGCGGCTGATCGTCACCAACACCGACTGGCTCGGCGCGGCCGTGGGTCTTTCCGGTCCAACGGTCCCGCGCAACATCTTCGATCTCTCGTTCCTGTCGTCGCTGCCGTACTACTACCTCTTCCTGGTCGTCCTCGTGATCACGCTGCTCGTCACCTGGTGGATGACCAACAGCCGCATGGGATTCTATCTGCGCGCGATCAAGGATTCCGAGAGGGCCGCACGTTCCCTGGGCGCACCCGCGAGCCGGACCAAGCTCTACGCCTACATGCTGAGCGCGGCGCTGACGAGCGTTGCCGGCGCGCTCTATGCGATGATGTTCGGCTTCGTCGATCCCGAGTCCGGGCTCGGCATCCTGATCTCGGTCAAGATCCTGATCATGGCGGCGCTGGGCGGGGCGGGGTTGCTGTTCGGTCCGCTGGTGGGAGCCGCGATCCTCGTGCCGCTGGAGGAGATCTCCAACAGCTGGCTTGGCGGCAAGGGGGCCGGCCTCACCTTCGTCCTGTATGGCGCGATCATCGTGCTGATCGCACGCTTCCAGCCCGGCGGCCTGCTCAGCCTGTTCATGGGACGACGGAAGCCCGGCGCAGATAAGGGAGCCGGCCATGCTCCTTGAGGCGCGCGGGATCACAAAGGCGTTCGGCAGCTTCAAGGCGGTGGACGATGCGTCCGTCACGCTGGAGCAGGGCGATATTCTCGGCCTGATCGGCCCGAACGGCGCCGGCAAATCCACCTTCTTCAATTGCCTCACCGGCGACCTCAAGACCACCTCGGGCCGCGTGCTGTTCGAGGGGACCGACATCACCGACTTCGCGCCGGAGCAGCGCGCCGGGCTCGGGCTTGCGCGCACCTTCCAGGTGCCGCAGACCTTTGAAGGCATGACGGTGCTCGAGAACGTCATGATCGGCGCCTTCCTGCGCACCTCGCATCGCCACGAGGCCGAGACAAGGGCGCGCGCGGTGCTGGAGCGCGTCGGCATGAGCAGGCTTGCGGATGCGCCAGCGCGCTCGCTGGGCACACCCGGCCGCAAGCGGCTGGAGATCGCCCGCGCACTGGCGACCGAGCCGAAGGTGCTACTGCTCGACGAGGCCATGGCCGGGCTCAACGCCCACGAGGTGAGGCTCGCCATCGATCTCGTGCGCGACATCCACCGTTCCGGCATCACGCTCGTCATCGTCGAGCACATCATGGAAGTGATCATGTCGCTTGCGAGCCGCGTGATGGTGTTTCACCAGGGCAAGGAGATCGCCCGCGGCTCGCCGCGCGAGGTCACCTCGAACCCGGCGGTGATCGAAGCCTATCTCGGCAAACGCGCGGCGAAGGCCGCGGCCGGCCATACGCCGGTCGAGCTGATGGGCGGGCGGGACCTATGAGCGGCGCGCTTCTTCGGATCGAGCACCTCGAGGTGCGCTATGGCGACCTCATCGGTGTCTCCGACGTCTCGCTGGAAGTGCCGGAGGGCAGCGTCGTCGCGCTGCTCGGCTCCAATGGCGGCGGCAAGACCACGACGCTGAACGCAATCGCGGGTCTCATTCCCGTGCATTCCGGATCGATCAGCTTTCGCGGCGAGGACATYGCCGGCCAGAAGGCCTTTGCGATCGTGCGCAAGGGACTGGCGCTGTCGCCGGAAGGCTGGCGGCTGTTCGTGCAGCAGAGCGTCGAGAACAATCTGATGCTCGGCGCGACGCCGCTGCACGACAAGTCGCGCCAGGCCAATTTGCTGGAGCGTGTCTACGAGATCTTCCCGCGCCTGAGGGAGCGCCGCAACCAGCGCGCCGGCACCATGTCCGGCGGCGAGCGGCAGATGCTCGCGGTCGGCCGCGCGCTGATGAGCGACCCGAAGCTGCTGATGCTGGACGAACCGTCGCTCGGCCTCGCGCCGGCGGTGGTCGAATCCATGTACGAGACCTTTGGCCGCCTGCATCGCGAGGGCCTGACCATCCTGCTTGCCGAGCAGTCGATCGAGCTCGCTCTGGAAGTCTCGGACTTTGCGACCGTGCTCCAGGTCGGCAAGAGCGTGCTGTCCGGCACGGCCGCGGCGCTCGCACAGGATCCGCAGGTGCAGAAGGCCTATCTCGGCGTCGACTGATTGATCTCCGCCTGGAGCAACAGCAACAGGCAACCGGCCAGCCGCGTCTCCATCTCTTTTGATCCAAGCGACAGCGGCCCGGGATCGTTGAGGATCGCGTTCACCAGCGAGCCCAGTATGACCTGAAAGCCGAAGGCGATCGTGAGGGTCTTGGCGGCTTTGCGTCCCTTGCCCATGGCCGGGAGCAGGAGAGGGGTCGCGCGTTGCGTCGTTGCCTTCGCGAGGGCCTTGAACGGCGTCCATTTGTCCGGACGGGTGTCATCGTGCTGAAGCGCGGCGCGCAGCACGCCCTCGTGGTTGCGCATCCAGGCGATGATCCCGCTGACGATGATGTGGCAGAGCTTGTCGAGGTCCGCATCCGGCGATGGGCGCCGCATGTCGCCGAGCCGTTGCTCACCGTCGCGCGCAGCCAGCGCCATCAGTGCGTTGAAATAGGCCTCCTTGCTCTCGAAGCGGCTGTAGAAGGCGCCGACGGTGGCGCCGACCTCGGTGCAGAGCGCCTCGATCGACAGCTCGGCCAGGCTGCGCGTGCGCAGCATGTCGGCGCCGGCGCGCAGCAGCGCCAGCGTCGTCTCGCGGCTGCGCTTCTGCCGCGACGGGGCAACGCCGGGCAGGTCGAAATCGGGTTCGTCCGAGCTTGGCCGCATCCGTGCTTGCATCCGGCTAAAACAATAATAATAATTCGGATTATAATTTAGGCGTGGCCGAGCCACGGGTCAACCGCAGCCGCCGGGCAACATCGGGAGGAGCAGATGAGCGCAAACAGCGGCACGCCGTTCCGCGGCACCGTCGGCAAGACAGTCGCGGAGTCAAAACCCTGGTGGCCGGAGGCGCCAAGGCCGCCCGAGGGCGCGCCGAACATCCTGGTCGTGCTGTTCGACGACGTCGGCTTCTCCGATTTCGGCTGCTATGGCTCGGCAATCAAGACGCCGACTATCGACCGGCTCGCCGCCGAAGGCCTGCGCTACTCAGGATTTCACACCACGGCGATGTGCTCGACGACGCGCGCCGCGCTGCTGACAGGACGCAATCATCACTCGGTCGGCGTCGGCTGCCTTGCCAATTTCGATTCCGGCTATCCCGGCTACCGCGGCAAGATCGCGCGTGAGGCGGGGACGCTGGCCGAGATGCTGCGCGGACATGGCTATCGCAACTACATGGTCGGCAAATGGCACGTCACGCCGCTGACCGAAAGCGGCGCCACCGGCCCGTTCGACGGCTGGCCGCTCGGCCGTGGCTTCGACCGCTTCTACGGCTTCCTCGACGCCGAGACCGACCAGTACGCGCCGGAGCTCGTCTCCGACAACACGCATATCGATCCACCGGGCACGTATGCGGACGGCTATCATCTGACCGAGGATCTGATCGACCAATCGATCCGCTTCATCGGCGACCATGTCGCCGACCGTCCTGACGTTCCCTGGCTCACCTGGGTCGCACTTGGCGCCTGCCACGCGCCGCATCAGGCGCCGGCCGATATCATCATGAGCTATGACGCCGAATTCGCGCACGGCTGGGACGTCGAGCGCGAACGGCGTCTGGCACGCCAGAAGGCGATGGGGCTGGTGCCTGAGGGAACGCGGATGCCGGCGCGCAACGACGGCGTCAAGGCCTGGGAGGAGCACTCGACCGATGAGCGCCGCGTCTTCACCCGCCTGCAGGCGGCCTTCGCCGGCATGCTCGATCATTCCGATCGGCATCTTGCTCGGCTTGTCTCGTTCCTGGAAACGGCCGGCATTCGCGACAACACCGTGATCATCGTGATGTCCGACAACGGCGCGAGCCAGGAGGGCGGGCCGCTCGGCTTCGTCAACGCGATGGGGCCGTTCAACTTCAAGCCGGAGCCGATCGCCGAGAAGCTCAGCCGTATCGACGACATCGGCGGGCCCGACACCCACAGCAATTTCCCGCATGGCTGGGCGATGGCGTCGAACACGCCGCTGCGGCGCTACAAGCAGAACACCCATGGCGGCGGCATCCGCGATCCCTTCGTCATCAACTGGCCGAAGAAGATCGCAGGCAAAGGCGAGCTGCGGCACCAGTTCGTCCACGCCTGCGACCTCACGCCGACGCTGCTCGAGCTGATCGGCATCGAGGCGCCGAACAAGATCGCGGGCTGCCCGCAGATGCCGCTGGAAGGCGAGGGCTTTGCGCGCTCGATCATGGATGCGTCCGTGTCCTCAAAAAGCTCGCCGCAATATTTCGAGATGTTCGGCCATCGCGGCCTCTGGCAGGGCGGCTGGAAGGCGGTCGCCTTCCATCCCTCGGGCACGCCGTTCGAGAACGACAAATGGGAGCTGTTTCATCTCGACCAGGATTTCTCCGAGACCGACGATCTCGCCGCGAAGGAGCCGGAGCGTCTGGCAGCAATGATCGCGACGTGGTGGGCGGAGGCCGAGAAGCACAAGGTTCTGCCGCTCGACGACCGCTTCGGTCCGCGCTTCGCCGAGAACGCCGCGCGCTTCCATGGTGCGCGCCACCATTTCGTCTTCCACGCCGGCATGGGCCACGTGCCGACCGATGTCGCGCCTGACGTGCGCAGCCGCAGCTACACGATCGAGGCGCATGTCGAGATCGAGGAGGGGGGATCCGATGGCGTGCTGATCTCGCATGGCGACGCGACGTCGGGCTACAGCCTCTACGTCAGGGATGGCCATCTCGTGCACGACCTCAACATCGGCGGCAGCCACCAGGTCGTGCGGTCGGACCGCAAGGTGTCGTCAGGCGCGCGGCGGCTCGGTGTGCATGTCGAGCGGCTCGTGCGCAAGGAGCCGCCGGCGAAGGGTTCGCGCACCGGCGTCACCGAATACACGCTGCTGATCGACGGCGAGCCGGCGGGGTCGCTCCAGACCCAGCTCGGCTTCCACACGCTGATCTCGTGGTCCGGCCTCGACATCGGCCGCGACCGCGGCAGCCCCGTGTCGCATTACGAGGCGCCGTTCGAGTTCGAGGGGCGGCTGCTGCGCGTCACCGTGACCATGCACGACGACCAGAAGCTCGACGGCGATGCCGTCGGCAATGCGCAGATGGCGCGGCAGTAGGGGCGGGAGGTTGGGCGGCGAGAACCGGTGTCATGCCCCGCCTAGTGCGCAATCGCGCACGGGGGCGGGGCATCCAGTACGCCGCGGCCTATCGATTGAACCATAAACGTCTCGGAGTACTGGATCGCCCGCCCCAGTGCGCAATTGCGCACAAGGCGGGCGATGACAGTGTGGGCCTTACTTGATCTTGTCGTAGGCCGCTGCGAAATCGCCCAGCGGCATCGGGATCGCGATCGCCTCCTTGGCCATGTTCTGGAAGGAGACCTTCAGCTGCTTGCCCGACCGCAAGGCCGCGAGCAGGTCCGCCGCGATTGGCGTCGAGGCGTAGCAGCCGCGGTTCTCGCAGGTCTGGATCTGAAGATCGAATGTCTTGCCCTCGTCGACCTGGAGCTTGGCGCCGACGGGCAGGTTGAGGCCGAGCGGCAATTGCAGYAGCGCCACCGGCGTGCGGGTGTCGGGCGCGATACGGATGTTGATCAGGACGATGGTCTGGCCGGTCTTGGTCAGCACCGCGTTCTGCTCCATTGCGCATTCGAGCGGCGCGTCGCGGCTGACGCTGGTGCAGCGCACGACCCATCCGGCTTGCTGCGCACCGTCAGCCGGCGGCTGGGTCGGAGCTGGCGCGGGCTGAGCGGCCGGTGCAGGGGAAGCGGCGTTCTTTTTGGCGCTCTGCTGGGCATACGCGCCGCCTGTCGACAGCAGAAGGGCGGCGGCGAGGGCGACAAGTCTGGATTGCATGGACATGGCGAAACCGCGTTGGCGTGAACCGAGGGCCTCGCTGTAGCGTCGCGGAAGCCGCGGTGCAAGCTTACTCGGCGGCCTGCTTGACGGTGCTGTGCTCGGGCGCCTCGTGACCTTTGCCGTCACCCGAACGGCCCCAGCCCGAGAACCAGTTGTTGAGCTCGTCGAGATAGAGATAGACCACCGGGGTGGTGAACAGCGTCAGCGCCTGGCTGACGATCAGGCCGCCGACCATGGCGTAGCCGAGCGGCTGGCGGATCTCGGCGCCGGTGCCGTGGCCGAGCATCAGCGGCACGCCGCCGAGCAGGGCGGCCATCGTCGTCATCATGATCGGCCGGAAGCGCAACAGCGCGGCCTGACGGATCGATTGCTCCGGCGTCTTGTGCTCGTCGCGCTCGGCCGCGATGGCGAAGTCGACCATCATGATGCCGTTCTTCTTCACGATGCCGATCAGGAGAATGATTCCGATCAATGCAATGAGGCTGAAGTCGAAGCCGGCCGCCATCAGGATCAGGAGCGCGCCGACGCCGGCCGAGGGCAGGGTCGACAGAATCGTGATCGGATGGATGTAGCTCTCGTACAGGATGCCGAGGATCAGATAGACCACGACGAGGGCTGCGAGGATCAGCAGCGGCACGGTGCCGAGCGACTGCTGGAACGCCTGCGCGGTGCCCTGGAAGCTCGAATTCAGGGTCGGGGGTGCGCCGAGATCGGCCATCGCCTTCTGCACGGCCTCGGTGGCCTGACCGAGCGCGACGCCCTGGGCGAGGTTGAAGCTGATCGTGATCGCCGGGAACTGGCCCTGGTGGCTGATCGAGAGCGGGCGGACCGGATCAGTGGTCCAGGTCGCAAAGGTCGACAACGGCACCTGGTCGCCGGTCAGCGGCGATTTCAGATAGAGCTTGTTCAGGCTGTCGAGACTGCCCTGCATCTCCGGCAGGATCTCGAGGATCACCTTGTAGGTGTTGAGCTGGGTGAAATACTGCGTGACCTGCCGCTGTCCGAAGGCGTCATACAGCGTGTCGTCGATCAGCTGCGGCTGGATGCCGTAGCGCGATGCGGTGTCGCGGTTGATCTTGAGCTGGACCGTGGTGCCCTGCGTCTGCTGGTCGGTCGCGACGTCGCGCAGTTGCGGCAGCGTCTGCATCTTGGCGAGGATTTTCGGCGCCCAGTCGTTGAGCTCGGTGAGGTCGGCATCCTGTAGCGTGAACTCGAACTGCGTGCGCGTCGGCCGGCCGCCGAGCCGGACGTCCTGGGCCGCCTGCATGTAGAGGCGGGCGCCCGACACCTTCTCGAGTTTGGGGCGCAGCCGGGCAATGATCTCCTGCGCCGACGCGTTGCGCTCGTTGCGCGGCTTCAGCGTGATGAACAAATTGCCGTTGTTGCCGGCGCGGCCGCTGCCGCCGATGTTCATCGCGATCGTGGCGACGTCGGGATCGTCCATCACGATCTTGCCGAGCTCGACCTGGCGCCGCTGCATCTCGGCGAAGGAGATGTCCTGGGACGCTTCCGAGGTCGCGGTGATCAGGCCGACGTCCTGCTGCGGGAAGAAGCCCTTCGGGATCAGGATGAACAGGTAGATCGACAGGCCGAGCGTGGCGAAGAAGATCAGGAGCGTGGTGCGGCGCCAGGCCAGGGCATGATCGAGAACGTACTCGTAGCCGCGCAGCATGCCGTCGAAGGCGCGTTCGCTCCACTGGTAGAACTTGCCGTGGGTCACCTCGCCATGGGCGCGCAGGAAGCGCGAGGCCATCATCGGCGTCAGCGTCAGCGACACGAACATCGAGACGAAGATGGTCATCGCCAGCACGACGGCGAACTCGCGGAACAGGCGTCCTATGATGCCGCCCATCAGCAGCAGCGGGATCAGCACCGCGACCAGCGAGATGCTGATCGAGACGATGGTGAAGCCGATTTCCTTGGAGCCCTTGAAGGCGGCCGCCATCGGCGATTCGCCTTCCTCGATGTAGCGCGTGATGTTCTCGAGCATCACGATGGCGTCGTCGACGACGAATCCGACCGCGATGGTGAGCGCCATCAGCGACAGATTGTCGAGCGAATAGCCAACCACCCACATCAGGGCGCACGCGCCCAGTAGCGCCAGCGGAACCGTGATGGTGGGAATGACCGTCGCCCAGAAGCTGCGCAGGAAGACGAAGATGACCATGACCACGAGGGCAATGGTCAGCAGCAGCGTGAACTGGACGTCCTCGACCGCGGCGCGGATGGTCGTGGTGCGGTCGCTGATCAACTCGATCTTGATCGCGGGCGGAATCGCCGCGACGAGGCGGGGCAGGGTGGCCTTGATCCGGTCGACGGTCTCGATGACGTTGGCGCCCGGCTGCTTGAACACCACCAGGAACACGCCACGCTTGCCGTTGGCCCAGGCTGCCTGCTTGGCGTCCTCGGCGCCGCTCACCGCCTGTCCGATGTCGCGGATTCGAAGCGGACCGCCATTGCGATAGGCGATGACGACGTCGTTCCAGTCCTTGGACTGGGTGAGCTGGTCGTTGGCGTAGATCGTGTAGGCGCGCTTCGGCCCGTCGATATTGCCCTTGGGGCTGTCGACCGTGGTGATCGCGATCTGGCTGCGCACGTCCTCCAGCGACAGGCCCTTGGCGACGAGTTTCGCCGGGTCGATCTGAATGCGGATGGAGGGCTTCTGCTGGCCGCCGATGAAGACCTGCGCGACGCCCGAGAGCTGGCTGATCTGCTGGGCAAGCTGGGCGTCGACGGCATCGCTGACGGTGGTCAGCGGCAGTGTATCGGATGTCGCCGAGAGCAGCAGGATCGGCGCGTCGGCCGGGTTGACCTTGCGGTAGGTCGGCGGCGAGGGCAGGTTCTTCGGCAATTGGCCGCTTGCAGCGTTGATGGCGCCCTGCACGTCGTTGGCGGCGCCGTCGATGCTGCGGTTGAGGTCGAACTGGATGGTGATCGAGGCGGTGCCGAGATAACTCGTCGAGGTCATCTGGGCGATGCCGGGGATCTGGGCGAATTGCCGCTCGAGCGGCTGGGCCACCGACGAGGCCATCGTCTCGGGGCTGCCGCCCGGCAAATTGGCTGTGATCTGGATGGTCGGGAAGTCCACCTGCGGCAGCGGCGCGACCGGCAGCAGGGGATAGGCGACGAGACCGACGAAGAGGATGCCGGCCATCAGCAGCGAGGTGCCGATGGGATAACGGATGAAAGGTGCCGAAATCCCGCCCTCGGTCATTCCTGTCGTACCTTATTCTGGCTCGGATCCGAGCTTGCTACGGCCGTCGAGACGAGGCTTCCGGGCTGGACCTTGAACTGGCCGCCGGTGATCACCTGTTGACCCGGGCTCAAGCCTTCGTCGACGACCGAACGGCCGTCGATGGCGTAGCTGACCTTGATCTTATGCACTTCCGCCTTGTTGTCCTGATTGACGGTATAGGCGTAGAGGCCGTTGGTCGAATGCTGAACCGCGTCATCCGGAACCACGGTCGCGTCCTTCAGGGTGCGTACCAGAAGGCGCGTCGAAACCGACTGGCCCGGCCACAGCGTGTGTTCCTTGTTGTCGAACACCGCCTTGAGCCGAATAGTCCCGCTGGTCGTGTCGACCTGATTGTTGATGACCGCGAGCTTGCCCTCGGCCAGCGTCTTCTTGCCGTCGGTGGTGAACGCGATCACCTTGAGCGCACCGGCCTTCTGGCCTTCGCTGATATAGGGCAGCTGATCTTCCGGCGCGGTGAAGATCACCGAGATCGGCTCGACCTGCGAGATCGTCACGATTCCCGTCTGCGTGGAGGCGTTGACGATGTTGCCAACGTCGACCAGGCGCAGCCCGGCCACGCCGGTGAACGGCGCCTTGATCTGGGTGTAGTCGAGCTGGGTCTGGGCGTTGGAGATGGCGGCTTCGTCGGCGGCGATCTGGGCGGTCAGCTGCGCGACGGTGGAACGCTGGGTGTCGACCCGCTGCGCAGTCGCGAACTCGCCAAGCTTCATGGCGCGCTGGAGCTCGAGATTGGCGTTGGCGAGATTCGCCTCGTCCTGCGCCTTCTTGGCCTTGGCCTGGTCGAGCGTGGCTTGATAGGGCCGGGGATCGATCGAGACCAGAAGGTCGTCCTGCTTGACCATCTGGCCTTCGCTGAAGGCGATCTTGTCGATCTGGCCGTCAACCCGGCTCCGGACCTGTACCGTATTGAAGCCCTGAACCGTGCCGAGACCGGTCAGGTAAACCGGAAAGTCGGCCTTCTGGACC
This sequence comes from Bradyrhizobium sp. 2TAF36, assembly GCF_052114925.1. Lineage (NCBI taxonomy): Bacteria > Pseudomonadati > Pseudomonadota > Alphaproteobacteria > Hyphomicrobiales > Nitrobacteraceae > Bradyrhizobium > Bradyrhizobium sp. 2TAF36. The sequence goes on from NZ_JBFRFR010000016.1 coordinate 39,320, forward strand.
GGCGAAACGCTGACGGGGATGGCGGGCGGACGCGCCGGACCCTTCTGAGCCGTCTGGGCTTTTCCGGCCTCGGGCGAGCCGAATTTCTGCCAGCCATAGTAACCCGCGGAGGCCACGGCCGCGATGATCAGAATCCAGAGGATCGGCCGTGTTTTTTTCATGTCGGCTCGTTGGCTCTTACGCCCAAAACTACGAATTGTGGAGCAATCATAGGGTTCCAGCGCGCTTGTATAATACACGCCAAGTTCCAGTGTAAACAGCACTATCGGTTCGGAATCCTAAACAATTGGAAAGCTTTGCACTGTCTAGGCAGCTCCGTGACACTACGGTGTGCAGTGCTGCATTTTCCCGGCACGAACGATCCGCGCGCAAATCTTGGGCAATGCCCGGAGCCGGTGTGGGCGGCTTGCAGATCTGTCCGCGAGGGCGCCCCGGCTGCGCTGCGAAGTGAGCCGGAAACAACTCCCGTGAGAACGGTTCTAATTCGCCTGCACGGCGTTTCGGTTGTCAGGAAATCCGGCATCGGTCATATCGGCCCCGCCACAACGGGAGCGCAGGATGGACGAACTGAACGGCAAGCTGATCGCGTGCCAGATTCTGATCACGGGACTGATCGCGCGCGTCGCCAACGAGCAGCGCGATCCCTTGCGATTTCTGACCGACTTCCGCGACGAGATCAAAGCCGTCGTTAGCGGCGTCAACATCGCCGGCATGGACAACTCCGATCGTGTGCGTGCCGTCGCGCAGAAAACCGTCGACGAATTGTTCTCGCTGATGAAGCCGCCGAGCAGCGATTGAGAGCGGCGCCGCTGCTCGCGCCTGCGCAGCTCTCGCATGCGCCCATGTTTCCAGATTGAAATCTGCACCGAGTCCGATCTGGATGAATTCAAATGTGCAGGCAGATCAATCGCATTGACCTGCTTTTCTCCGACCGATAGCACCGCCCCATCGTTCGCGTTTCTGCATCGACGAAGCGCATCAGCTCGAAGGTTGATGCGGCACGACGAGATCGCAGCGATCAATGTCCAGATTAGAACGGTTCAAGTTTAGAACCATTTAAAACTGCGGCGCACTCAACCGAGTTTAGAATTGCTTTGAAATGGTCGGATTCAAACGGAGTGTTGCAGAGATCGCGTTGACCCCCATGAACACGCCCGATAGCACCAATGCGTCGCGTTGTCGCAACGCGACCAATGGAAGCATAAGCACTGTGGGGCGTGTGATGGGCATGATGAAGACACCGCGATCGTTGCGTTCGGTCGCGGATCGGAAATCCTTCGGCAACAATTTCGACACTGCGACCGGCAAGACTGTGTCCACGGTCGCCAGTCTGATCGCGGTCGCGACGGTCTCGACCGGCGCACAGGCGCAGCAGACCAATCTGCCCCCCGTGAACGTCGATGCGCCTCAGCAGCGTCCGCGTCCGACCGCTTCGAAGCCCACCGCCGATCAGATTCGCGCGCGCAACGCGCTGCGGCGCGCGGCGCAGCGGCAGCAGGCCGCACAAGCGCCTGTCGCCAATCCGAGCCCTGGTCCTGCCGATCGTGATCCGTACGCAAATCCCGCCGCGCCTTATATGGCCACCCGAGTGCAAGCGTCGGGTAAATTCCCTGAGCCAATCCTCAACACGCCAAAATCGATCACCGTGCTTACAAAGGATGTGCTCGCGGACAAGAACGCCACGACGCTGAAGCAGGCGATCCTGAGCACGGCAGGCGTGACGCTCGGAACGGGTGAGGGCGGCAATGCCTTCGGTGACCGCTTCTTCATTCGCGGCTTCGATGCCCGCAACGACATCTTCATCGACGGCGTGCGCGACGCGGGCGTCAGCGTCCGTGAAAACTTCTTCACCGAGCAGGTCGAAATTCTGCGTGGTCCGGGCTCAACTTTCGCGGGCCGCGGTGTCGCCGGTGGTGCGATCAACATCGTCACCAAGCAGGCGACGACGCAGAACAGTTTCTACAACATGGACACGACGTTTGGCACCGACCAGACCAAGCGTGTGGTGCTCGACGTCAACCAGGTGATCAACCCGACGCTGGCCGTTCGTGCCGGCGGTCTGTTCCAGGACGCCGATGTCGCCGGTCGCGATTTCGTCAAGGATAATCGCAACGGCGCGTTCGTCGCCACGACCTGGAAGCCGACCGACACGATCAGGGTGACCGGGGGTTACATCCACACCGAGTTGACCGGCGTGCCGGACTTCGGCGTGCCCTACTACCGGCCGAGCACGGCGACGACCGCCGGTGGGCCGTTCCCGGACTTCGGCTCCAACCGCAACAACTGGTATGGCCAGATCAACCGCGACTTCTACCGGACCGGCCAGGACATCGGCTCGTTAAACGCGGAAGTGCAGATCACGCCCGACTTGATGGTCAGCAACAAGTTCCGCGTATCTCGTTCGACCCAGAACTATGTCGGAACGCTGCCTGAGCAGCCGGTGATCGCCAACCCGCTTTCGAATTCGACGCTCACGATGAATCCGCAGAGCCGTCTCCAGATCACTGACGTGCTCGCCAACCAGACGGAAGCGACCTACAAGTTCCAGGACTGGGCCGGCTTCAAGCACACCGCGCTGGCCGGGATCGAAGTCGATCGCGAGCGGTCGTCGATCGACAAGTATCTCGGGCTCACCTCGGAAGGGAACGGAGTTCCGATCACTCCAGGCGGCTCGCCGACAGGTGTCAGCGTCTTCTTCCCTCAGGACACGTTCTTGCCCGGGAAGGCGCTCGCACTGGCCGGTCTGCCGGCCAAGATCGGCATCGACACTGTCAGCGGCTACGTCATGGACAGTGCGAACTATCGTGACCTCCTGATCCTCAATGGCGGCTTCCGCTACGACAACTACAACCTCGATACGTCTGCATACGGGGCGGGCAACGCTCTCAAGCAGCAATCGGCAAACTTCCTGATTCCCAACTTCAATCTCGGTTTGACCTTGAAGCCGGCGCCAAACGGCAGCGTGTACGTGGCCTACGCGACCTCAGCGAACCCGGTGGGCGCCGAGTTCGACGGCACCAGCACCGCGTATGGCGGCGTCAATCCCGCTCTGGCCGGCGGCAACAATCAGATCTTCGGGCCGGAGAAGAACACGGCCATCGAACTCGGCACCAAGTGGGAGCTGTTCGACCGCCACCTGCTCCTGACGGCTGCGCTGTTTCAGACCACCAAGGACAATGCGCGCGAGGCACAGAACGTCAATAGTGTGGCCACGGCGTCCGCGTTGGGATGCGTCTATCCCGCCGGCACGACCGGCAACATATCGTGTATCACCGCAGGTTCCGCTTATCGTATTCGCGGCATCGATCTCGGCGTGAGCGGCAAGATCACCGACAAATGGAGTGTGTTCGGCGGCCTCGTCCTGATGCAGTCGGAGGTTACGGCGTCCAACGTGAAGCCCGCGAACATGCCCGCGCCGCTTCTCTACACCACCAATGTCGGGCTTCCTCTGGCCAACGTTGCCCATCAGTCGTTCAGCATGCTGTCGAAGTACCAGTTCAACGATATCTGGGAACTGGGCGGGCAGGCCGTCTACCGCTCGAAGATCTACGGTGGCTCGTTGCTTGCGGCCAACGCAGGCACGTCGCTTCCGAGCTACTGGCGCTTCGATGTGTTCGCGGAAGCCAAGATCAACAAGAACTGGCAGTTGAAGCTGTTCGTGAACAACATCTTCGACAAACGCTACTATGACGCGCTGTACCAGAGCGCCGCGCCCTTCGTGCTGGAAGCACCGGGACGCGCCGCCTATCTGGTGATCTCGGCGCGCTACTGATGGAGTAACGACGAGGTGCCATGCTGACATGCATAGACGGCGTCCTGAGCAAGGATGATGTGGCGGAATTCCGCCGCATCATGGACGCCAGCGAATGGGAAGACGGCCGTTCCACCGCGGGCGCGCAGTCAGCAATGGTCAAGCGCAATGAGCAGTTGCCGCCTGACAGCGAGGTCGCGCGCAAGCTCGGCAACCGCATCATCTCGGCGTTGACGTCGGACCCGCGTTTCCTGGCAGCGGCGATCCCACTGCAGATCTTCCCGCCGCTGTTCAACCGCTATGCGGCGAACAGCGGCCATCATTTCGGGCTGCATGTCGACAATGCGATCCGGGGCGACCGCCTGACCGGCCTTCGCATCCGCACAGACCTGTCGGTCACGCTGTTCCTGGCCGAGCCGGAAGAGTATGACGGTGGCGAACTTGTGATCGAGGACACCTACGGTTCGCACGAAGTGAAGTTGCAAGCCGGGGACTGCGTGCTCTATCCCTCGACCAGCCTCCATCTCGTCACGCCGGTGACGAGGGGGACGCGGGTTGCGTCTTTCTTCTGGCTTCAGAGCATGATACGGGACGATCAAGCCCGGAGCATGATCTTTGACCTCGACACCGCGATACAGGCGCTGGTGGAACGGCTCGGGCGTGACGATCCCGAAACGGTCAAATTGACGGGTATCTATCACAACCTCATTCGCTACTGGGCCGAAGTATGAAGATCATGTCCTTCCAAGCAAGCCTTGCCGCCGCCTTGATGCTGGCGGCCGCCTGGCTCGTATCCCCTGTTTCTGCCCAGACACAGACCCCGCCGGCGGCACCTGCACCGGCACAGGCGACGGCTCAGCCGGCCACCGCCAGCCCGGCTCCGGCTGCCGCTCCGGCGGTGGTGGCGCCCGTGGCGAAGCCCGACGCGGCCGCTATCGCGCCGGCCATGAAGGAGCTGTCGCCCTGGGTGATGTTCATGTCGGCGGACGTCATCGTGAAGGCGGTGATGATCGGGCTTGCCTTCGCATCGCTGATGACCTGGACCGTCCTGATCGCCAAGTCGATCGAGCTGTCGGTCGCGTCCGGCAAGCTTCGTTCGGCACTGAAGAAGATCTCGGAGGCGCGCTCGCTCGCGGAAGCGCAGATGGCGCTCGGCGCCAAGCAGGGCATTCTGCCGTCCTTCCTGGCGGCGGCGCTGCGTGAGGCGCGGATGTCGGCCGGCCTGTCCAGCGATGCCGGCATCAAGGAGCGTGCGGCCTCGAGCTTTTCCGAAATCGTGCGCGCGGAGGCGCGGCGCATCCGCATCGGCATGGGCGTGCTGGCGACCATCGGCTCGACATCACCCTTCGTCGGCCTGTTCGGCACGGTCTGGGGCATCATGAACAGCTTCATCGGCATCTCGAAGTCGCAGACCACGAACCTCGCCGTGGTCGCGCCCGGCATCGCCGAGGCGCTGCTCGCGACCGCGATCGGCCTCGTCGCCGCCATTCCCGCCGTCATCATCTACAACCACTTCTCGCGCGTGACGAAAAGCTATCTCGAGCTCGTCAGCCGTGCCTCGGGCGCAGCGGGGCGGCTGCTCTCGCGCGATCTCGACCGCAGCCACGGCAGCGCGCATTCGCGCGCGGCGGAGTGAACCATGGGCGTTTCGCTCGCAGACAATGATGACGACGACGATTTCGGCGAGACGCATGACATCAACGTCACGCCGTTCATCGACGTCATCCTGGTGCTGCTGATCATCTTCATGGTCGCAGCTCCGCTCTCCACGGTCGACCTGCCGATCGATCTGCCGACCTCGAGCGCGACCCCGCAGAAGAAGCCGGACAAGCCGACCTATCTCAGCATCAAGCCCGATCTGACGCTTGCGATCGGCGAAAACCCGGTCCACCGCGCCGAGTTGATCGGGACCCTCGACGGCCTGTCCGACATGAGCAAGGACAAGTATGTCTTCCTGCGCGCCGATCGCTCGGTGCCGTATGGCGAATTGATGAGTGTCATGGAGCTCTTGCGCTCAGGCGGCTATTCCCGGGTGAAGCTGGTCGCGCTGGAGGGCGCTCCCGGAGCGCCTGCGGCAGGCGCCGGTCAGCCTTAGAGGCGCACGATGTCGGACGAAGCCAGACCATCCCGGAAGCTCTGGATTTTGGCGGCGGTGGCGGCGCTCGCGCTCCATCTGGGCGGTGCCGCGCTCGCCCTGGCCCATCTGCGGACCGATGACGACGATGATGGCCTGGGCGCGTCCGGCGCGGAGTTCGCCGTYGAGATGGCCTCGCCCAAGGCGCCCGAGACCGACCTTCCGCCGGGACCGGACAGCGAAGCGATGCAGGAGCAGCAGGCGCTTCCCGAGCAAAAGGCCGAGACCAAGGAAACCGAGCTTCCAAAGGACCAGTCGCAACCGGTCGACGATCCCGATCGGGTCGTCACCGAAAACATCTCGAAGAAGCCGCAGGACGAGGATCCCAAGATCGCGGCGGTCGAGACACCCGCTGCCGAGGCTTCGCCGCAGTCGGTTGCAACGGCGCGGCAGACACTCGACGAGGACGCGCGCGAGGCCGAGAAGGCCCTGGCGCCGGTGCTTGGCCTCGGCAAAGACATCCTCAGGATCACGACCGACTGGAATCGCAAGATCAGCGCGCACCTCACGGCCCATAAGGTCAACCCTGAGGGCAAGCAGCCCAATAATCAGAAGGTGAAGGTCAGCTTCGCGATCAACCGCAGGGGCAATGTGCTGTCCGTCGACGTCGTGGAGTCATCGGGGGATGTGGCCTACGATGCGGCCGCGCTCTCGATTGTCCGCAAGTCCGATCCCATCCCGCAGCCCCCGGCCGGACTGACCGAAGACCGGTTCGAGCGGACCGTCGACATCATCTTCACGCCGCCGGACGAGAAGAAAAAGAAGAAATCGGCTCAGCGCCAGTAGAGCCGGATCCCGACATAGACCACGACCAGGCAGACGAAGATCAGCGCCACCGGGAGCGGCCGTTTCTGGGCTCCGCTAAACGCCGCCGTGAAGGAGGCCGTCTTCGTCGGTTTCGGAGGCGGGCGGCGGAAAGCGGTAACATTGTCCGCCGCCGGCTCGGGCGGACGGGTGCGGACGTCGGGCGGAGTTCCCGCGCCGCCCATCTCGGCATAGTAGGCCTTGTAGATCGCGCCGATCGTGGCCTCGGTGGCCTCGCCCTCGCTCATCCGCGCCAGTAGGTTCTTGTAGCTGACCAGGAACTTCTGCGCCTCGGCAGGCAGCGCGGAGGCCCCGTTGAGCTTGGCCATCATCTTCCAGGTGGCAAAATCGGCGCGGGCGCGGGTGTCCGCGCGTCGCGCGATCAGCATATCGGCAGCTTTGACCAAGTCGGCCTCGAGCCCTTCGGCTTATGTTCGGGTGTTCTGTTGAACTACGCGTTGCCGGTCAGGAAGAGAACAGCCTGAATCACATAACCGGTCAACGTTCGYAGTATTCCTGAAATAACATCAAGATTTAGACCGAACTGCGAGCCCGCGAGCGGCAGCAGGATCAGAAGACCAATCAGGATCAGCATCCCGAATGGCTCGAGCCGGGCCAGCGGCATGGCGAGGGCCCGAGGCAACAGCCCGACCGCGACGCGCCCGCCGTCGAGCGGCGGGATCGGCATCATGTTGAACACCGCCAGCACCGCGTTGATCACCAGCGCATTCTTGAGGTTGTCGAAGATCCACTGGGCCGAGGCCGCCGGTGCTAGGGGCAGGGCATGCAGGGCAAGAGCCGCCGCGAGCGCCAGCAGGATGTTGGTGGCGGGTCCGGCAAGGGCCACCCAGACCATGTCGAGCCTGGGATGGTTGAGCTTGCGGAAATTGACGGGAACCGGCTTGGCATAGCCGAATAGGAACGGCGAGTGCGCGAACAGCAGCATCGCCGGCAGGATCAGGGTGCCGAACGGATCGATATGCTTGATAGGGTTGAAGCTGACGCGGCCGAGCTGCCAGGCCGTGTTGTCACCGAGACGGTACGCGACGAAAGCGTGCGCGGCCTCGTGGAAGGTGATGGCGAGCAGCAGCGGTAGCACCCATACAGAAAGCTCATAGAGGGAAATGTTCACGGCTCGTCCGTCCCGGTTTGTGCCTCGTGGCCTTGCAGCCAACCCGGCCGATCCGGTGATGGGGCAACGCGTCAGGTCAGGATATGGGACGCGGGTTCCGAAATCCCAAGCCGTAAATGATCCGCCAGCAGCGCCGCCGGCTGCGACAGGTTGCGCGCGCGGTGCAGGCGGATGTCCGCGGCGGGCAGCGGCGGCAGGCCGTTCGACACGACGCGCAGGCGGGAGGGCAGGGTGCCGGCCTTCACGACCGTGATCGCGAGGCCCTGCGCCGCGATCGCTTCCACCGCTGCCAGCGTCCGGCTGACAAAGGCCAATCGCCAGGGCCGGCCGGCGGCATCGAGGGCGTCCGCGGCCCATTGCCGGAACAGGCAGCCCGGCGGGTAGAGCGCGACGGGCAGCGTGTCCTGCGCTTCGGCTCGATATGTCCTGGCCGCAGCCCAGACCGCCTGCTCGCGCCGGAGCAGTTCGCCATCGCCGCGTCCTTCCGGATGCATGGCGATGACGAGGTCATAGGCCTCGCCGAGCCGTGCCGGCATCGTCGCGGTCAGGCCGGTTTCGATCTCGACCCGGATCTCCGGGTGGTTTTGGGCAAAGCGCGCCAGCAAGGGCGGAATGACGATCGTGCCGTAATCGTCCATCACGCCGAGGCGGACCACCGCGTCGTGCTTGCGTGCGCGGAGCACATCGATCGCCTCTGCATTGAGGTCGAGAAGCCGTCTGGCATAAACGAGGAGTTCATCGCCCGCCGCGGTCAGCGCGACACCGGCTCTGGTACGTTGAAACAGCTTGGTGCCGATCCGCTCTTCCAGGCGTTTGATCTGGACGCTGACCGCCGACTGGGTCCGGTTGAGCAATTGGGCTGCGCGCGTGAACGAGCGATGCTCGGCGACGGCGAGAAAGGCCTGCAGCAGATCGGGATCGAGAACAGGCGTGATCATGACGAAAACTTATCCCAGCATGACGGAAACTCCATTCCCTGTTTCGGCGCGCCTCGTATGCTGCGTTCAGGGCTCGTCAAGGGAGGGAGTGTGGGCGAAATCTCCGGCGTTCTGGCCGCGGTGCTGTCGAGCGGCCTCGGCGGCACCTCGATCGGCGCCACGCGCTATCTCGTGGGCAGCCTCGATCCGCTCGCGATCGGCTCGTTCCGGTTCGGCATCGGATTCCTGCTGCTGTTACCCCTGACGCTGCTCAGCGGTGACCGCTGGCCGGGGCGAGGGGACTGGGCCGCCGCGATCGGGCTCGGCATCCTGTTCTTTGCCCTGTTTCCGATCCTGTTCAACGCGTCGCTGATCTTCACGACTGCCGCGCGCGGCGCGCTCGCTTTGTCGACACTTCCGCTGCTGTCGCTCGTGATCGGCGCCGCGCTCGGCGCCGAGGCCCTGAGCTGGCGCAAATCGATCGGTGTCGTGATTGCGACGTTTGGCGTTGCCGTCGCGCTGCTCTCCGACCTGACCTCGGCACCATCCGGCGCCTGGCGCGGCGATCTCCTGATGATGGCGGCCGCGCTGTGCATGGCGTTGTACGGCATCTGGTCGAAGCCGCTGATCCGGCGCTCCGGCCCGATCGCCTTCACGACCATGAGCATGGCGGCCGGGGCGACCTGCCTCATCCTGCTCTCTTATGTCCGCGGCAGTTTTGCGCCGGTCGCCGGCTTCGGCGCGCCGCAATGGCTGGCGGCTTTCTATCTCGGCGCCTTCGGCGCAGCGCTGACCTTCTATCTCTGGGCCTTCGCGCTGGAGCGGACGACTCCGACGCGCGTCGCGATCTCGGTGACGGTCAACCCGATCACGGCCTCGCTGGTCGGCGCTTGGCTGCTGAACGAACCGCTGCGCTGGAATCTGGCGGCCGGCATTGTCGCGGTGTTTGCCGGGATCTGGATCGCGACGACGACGGGACGGCGCGCTCAGGCGGCGAGAGTGCCTGCGTCAGGGCAAGCCTGACGTCACGCCGGGATGGTGCCCTGATATTGCGTCAGGCCGTCGTCGAGCTTCAGCCAGGCGACCTTCTCCGAGACCCAGATGTGCTCGGTCGGCGCGAAGGCGTTGCGATCGTCGAAGGCCGTGAGCGAAACGCCCGCCAGCGTGCCGTTGCGCCGCCAGGAGAACAGGCGCGTGCCGCAGCGCTTGCAGAACACGCGGTCGATGTTCTCGGACGAGGCATAGCGCTCAATGTCACCCTCGACGGTCAGCGCGCGTTGATCGAATTGCGCGCGGGCGAAGTACGGCGAGCCCATCGCCTTCTGGCACAGGCGGCAATGGCAGATGCGGACGTTGAGCGGCTCACCCTCCGCCTTGAACCGCACCGCGCCGCACAGGCATCCACCTTCCCGGATCATGGCTCAGGCCACCCGCCATTCGCCGACCTGGCGCGCCATGCTCCAGTTGAGATTGTCGAGATCGCCATCCATGTTGGAATTTCCGCGTCTGGTGTTGGTGAAGGCGGCCCAGCAGAAGCCGCCATGGGTGCGCACGGCGATCGTGCTCGTGCCCGGCAGGCTGCCATTGTGCCACCAATTGTCGAATTTGTTGACACAGAAGCCCTTGGCGTAGTTCGGGCTGTAACTGGGCGCGGTGGTCATGACCTCGATGGTRCGCGGCCGCAGGATGTTCGCCGGTCTCGTGTAGCCGTCGACATGCATCAGGAACTGGACGAGATCCGCCGGCGTCGCGATCCAGCCGCCATGGGAATCCATCCGCCTCACCTTCATCTCATACGGACTTTCGCCCTGACCGGAATAGGCGACTTCGCCGGCCTGACGCTGGTCGCGGGTATTACCGGCGATGGTCATGTCGGTGACGCCGCAGCGCGTCAGCACCTCGGTGCGGACGTGCTCGGCATAGGCCTGGCCGGTGAGCTTCTCGATCACGCGGCCCAGCACGCAATAGCCGAAATTGGAATAAGCGTAGTGCTGGCCCGGCGGCCGGTCCAGCGGCCGGTTGGCGAGCGTCCAGGCGATCAGCTCGGCATGATCCATCCGCGGATGCGTGAACATGGGATCGCGGTTGTCGTTGCTCCAGCCGCCTGCAGCGTGCGTCAGCAGATGCTCGAGCGTGATCTGGTCGATGCCGGCAGAGTAGGGCGGTGACCCGTAATCGGTGCCGAGCAGTGCACCGGGGCCGAACACGCAATCCGTGAGCTTGAGGCGGTTCTCCTCGATCAGGCGGAAGATCGTGACCGAGGTGATCATCTTGCTGACGCTGGCGATCCGGAACAGATGCCGCGGCGTCACGGTCTCGTTCCGCTCGCGATCCGCAAGACCGAAGGCGTCCTCGTGGACAACAGTGCCGGCATAGCCGATCGCAAAGGACAGCGCCGGCACGTCGTATTTGTCCATGAAGCTGCGCGCGAGCCGCGCCATGGCGCCGCGTTCGGCCGGCGAGGGCGGACGGATGCTCGGSGGGCTGGGCGCCAGTTGCGCGGGTGCAACGCGCGACAGCAGCGGCAGCGCGCCTGCGCCCGCTGCGAGCTTCACGAAATCCCGACGCCCAAAATCCCGACGTCCAAGCCGCATGGTCCACCCCTTCAAGGGGCGGCCAAAGCTTCAGTAGGTCGCCCGTCCGCCGGAAAGATCAAACACCGCGCCGGTGGAGAAGGCACAATCTTGGGATGCGAGCCAGCTCACCATCGCGGCGAGCTCTTCCACCAGCACGAAGCGTGCCTTGGGGATTTTCGACAGCATGAAGTCGATATGCTGCTGCGTCATCTGGTCGAAGATCGCGGTCTTCGCCGCGGCCGGCGTCACCGCATTCACGAGGATGTCATGTGCCGCCAATTCCTTGCCGAGCGATTTCGTCAGCGCGATCAGTCCGGCCTTGGAGGCCGAATAATSCGAGGCGTTGGGATTGCCTTCCTTGCCGGCGATCGAGGCGATGTTCACGATCCGCCCGTATTTCTGCTTGAGCATCGTCGGCACGATCGCCTTGCAGACGATGAAAGGGCCGTCGAGATTGATGCGCAGGACCTTGCGCCACTCCTCGAGATCGGTCTCCCAGACCGGCTTGTTGACGCCGGCGATGCCGGCATTGTTGACGAGGATGTCGATCTTGCCGAAGGCGGCAAGCGTCGCATCGCGCGCCTGCTCGACGGCGGCGGGGTCGGTGACGTCGACCTTGAAGACTTTTGTCTCGCCGCCGACTTCATTCGCGGTCTTCTCGGCGAGAGCCGAGTCAAAATCCCAGATCGCGACCTTGGCGCCGGAGTCGATGAAACGCCGGGTGATGGCACGGCCAAAGCCCTGCGCGCCGCCGGTGACGACGGCAATGCGGCCGTTGAGATCGATCTTGTTCATCGAGAACTCCCTTCTCTATCCCTCATGGTGAGGAGCGCGCACTTGCGCGCGTCTCGAACCATAAGCCCGTGGCCCATCCCTCGAGACGGCGCTGTCGCGCCTCCTCGGGATGAGGGGCGATCAGAGCATGTAGCCGCCGTCGACGACAAGGTCGACGCCGGTGGTGAATGCGCTTTCGTCGCTGCCGAGATAGACCGCCATGGATGCGATTTCGTCGGCGGTGCCGAGCCGGCCCATCTTCTGGCGGGAGACGAACATCTCCTTGCCCTGCGGACCCTGGGCGGCGGCGCGGTCGAGCATCGAGGGCGTCTCGACGGTGCCGGGGCAGATGCTGTTGCAGCGGATGCCCTTGGTGATGAAGTCGAGCGCGACCGCGCGCGTCAGCAGCGACACCGCGGCCTTCGACGCGCTGTAGACGTAGCGGTTGGCCGGCGGCCGCAGCGCCGCGCAGGACGAGATGTTGACGATGCTGCCGCCGCCGCCCGCCAGCATCTCGGGCAGGAACGCCCGGATGGTCCGGTGCATCGACTTGACGTTCAGGTCGAACGAGAAGTCAAAATCCTCTTCCGAGCACTCCAGGATGGTGCCGTGATGCACGAAGCCCGCCGCGTTGAGCAGGATGTCGACCTTGCCGACGCGCTTGGCGAAGGCGTTGACGTCGGCGGTGTTGCGGACGTCGAGCTTGGCGACCTCGGCGATGCCTTCCTTGGTCAGGCCCGCGATGCCGGCCTCGTTGATGTCGGTGGCGATGACGGTTGCGCCTTCACGCGCGAATGCGATGGCGCATGCGCGCCCGATGCCTGCCGCTGCAGCCGTGACGACGGCGCGCTTTCCCTTGAGGCGGTCTGCCATGTTGTTTTTCTCCTTGGCTTGAATTTGTCTATCGGCTCGTCATTGCGAGGTGCTCGTGACAAAATTGCGCAGCAATTTTGCACTGTTGCGACGAAGCAATCCAGACTGTCTCCTTGGAGATATCTCTGGATTGCTTCGCTTCGCTCGCAATGACGACGTGGCTGTTAGTGGTTGTCTCTGGCGACACCAAACGTGCCGGCGACGTTCTGGTAGCGTGTGGCGAGCTCCATGCATGCGCCGGTCGATTGCTGGCCCACCGTGTTGCGGTAGATCTCCTGCCACGGCGTCTGGTTCGCCGGATGCTTGAAGCCGCCATTGGCCATCAGCTCGGCGTGGCGCTTCTTCACCTCGTCGTCCGAAATGAGAATATTGGCGCTGCCCTTGTTGAGGTCGATGCGTACCTTGTCGCCGGTCTTGAGGATCGCGAGCCCGCCATTGGCGGCAGCTTCCGGCGAGGCGTTCAGGATCGACGGCGAGCCCGAGGTGCCGGACTGGCGGCCGTCGCCGATGCAGGGCAGGGCGAGAATGCCGCGTTTGATCAGCGCAGCCGGCGGCTGCATGTTCACGACCTCGGCGCCACCGGGGTAACCGATCGGGCCGGTGCCGCGGACGAACAGCATGCAATTCTCGTCGATGTCGAGTGAAGGATCGTCGATCCGCTCGTGATAATCCTCCGGGCCCTCGAACACGATGGCGCGGCCCTCGAATGCGCCAGGGTCCTTTGGGTTGCTGAGATAGCGGTCGCGGAATTCCTTGGAGATCACGCTGGTCTTCATGATCGCGGAATCGAACAAATTGCCCTTCAGCACCAGGAAGCCGGCGTCCTTCACCAGCGGCTTGTCGTAGGCCCGGATCACGTCATTGTCGGGCGCGGGCGCATTGGCGCAGTTCTCGCCGATGCCGCGGCCGTTCACCGTGACCGCGTCCTCGTGGATGCGCTTGTGCTTCATCAGCTCGCGCACCACGGCCGGCACGCCGCCGGCGCGGTGGAATTCCTCGCCGAGATAGAAGCCGGCCGGCTGCATGTTGACCAGCAGCGGCACGTCGTGGCCGAATTTCTGCCAGTCGTCGATCGACAGCTCGACGCCGATGTGGCGCGCCAGCGCGTTGATGTGGATCGGCGCGTTGGTCGAGCCGCCGATCGCCGAGTTGATCACGATGCAGTTCTCGAACGCCTTGCGGGTCAGGATGTCCGACGGCTTGAGGTCTTCCCAGACCATCTCGACGGCGCGTTTTCCCGTCTCGTAGGCGATCTGGCCGCGCTCGCGATAGGGGGCGGGGATCGCCGCGCAGCCCGGCAGCGAGAAGCCGAGCGCTTCGGCAAGCCCGTTCATGGTCGAGGCGGTGCCCATGGTGTTGCAATGGCCGACCGACGGCGCCGAGGACGCCACGATCTCCATGAATTCCTCATAGTCGATCTCGCCGGCGGCGAGCCGTTCGCGCGACTTCCAGACGATGGTGCCGGAGCCGGTGCGCTCGCCGGCATGCCAGCCGTTCAGCATCGGGCCGCCCGACAGCACGATCGCGGGCAGGTTCACGGTCGCCGCCGCCATCATGCAGGCGGGCGTGGTCTTGTCGCAGCCGGTGGTCAGCACCACGCCGTCGAGCGGATAGCCGTAGAGGATCTCGACGAGGCCGAGATAGGCGAGGTTGCGGTCGAGCGCCGCGGTCGGGCGCTTGCCGGTCTCCTGGATCGGATGAGTCGGGAATTCCATCGCGATGCCGCCGGCCTCGCGGATGCCTTCGCGGACGCGGTGCGCCAGCTCGATATGGTGGCGGTTGCAGGGGGAAAGGTCGTTGCCGGTCTGGGCGATGCCGATGATCGGTTTGCCGGACTGAAGCTCGGCCCGGGTGAGGCCGTAATTCAGGTAGCGCTCCATATAGAGCGCCGTCATGCCCGGATTATGCGGATTGTTGAACCATTCCTGCGAGCGGAGGTGGCGGCGAGCGCCGTTGCTGGCGGGCGCATGCCCATTGGTTGGTTTTTTTGTCATTGGTTTCTCCTGCAATGCAAACGCACTGGCGTCGGGAGCTCAGCTTCGGCTGGTGCGATGCCCAACGGCGCGATCCATGGTTCAAAGGCCCGTTGGCGGGTCATTCCCTCACAAGCGCGATACTAGTCTTGGCCACTTGGTAACGCTATCATTTTGTTCGCGGCGCCCGCGCCTGATGCGGCAGGCCTGTCGTCCGAACGCCGCGACGACGAGCTCTGCCGCTCGATCACCTTGAAGCCGAGATCGAGCACCGGCTGCTCGGGGCGGCGTCCGTCGATCGCTTCGATCAGCATGGTGGCGGCCGTGTTGCCCATCTCGTAGCGGTTGGTGCGCACGCTGGTGAGGGTGGGTACCGCGGAGGCCATGAATTCGAGGTCGTTGAATCCGACGATCGCGATCTGCTCGGGGACCGCGATCTCCCGGCGCCGGCATTCGAACAGCACGCCGAGCGCGAGGTCGTCATTGGCGCAGAACACCGAGTCGATATCGGGCTCGCGCGCCAGCAGATCGGTGAACAGGGTGCCGCCGAGCGTCACCGAGGTCGGTGTCGCCGTCGTGACGACGAGGCGCTGTTCGAACAGCGCGGCGTCCTTCATGGCCGAGACATATCCGTCCAGCCGCCGCTGCACCCGCGGATCCATGCGCGCGCCGACGAAGCCGATCTTGCGATGGCCTTGCGCGAACAGGTGGGCGATCGCCGCGCGGGCCGCATCATAGTGCGAAAAGCCGATCATCATGTCGACCGGATTGGGCCCGATCTCCATGATCTGCACGATCGGGCAGTCGGCGGCCTCCAGCATCGCGCGCGATTCCGCGGTCTGGTCGATGCCGGTGACGATCAGTCCGGCCGGCTTCTGCGCGAGAAACAGGCGCAGCAGCTTCTCCTCCTGGAGAATACTGTAGCGTGTGTTGGACAACTGGATCGAGTACCGGCTGCCTTCGGAGGCGTCGTAGATGCCGCGCAGCACGTCGGAAAACACGTTGTTGGTCAGTGACGGGATCAGGACGCCGATCACTTCGGTGCGCTGCGAGGCCAGCGCCCGCGCCGCCAGGTTCGGCACATAGCCGAGCTCGTTGGCCGCGCTCTCGACCCGCGTCCGCTTGGCGACCGACAGGGCCTCCGGATTGCGGAAGAACCGGGACGCCGTGATCGGGCTGACGCCGGCAAGCTCGGCAACTTCCGCCAGCCGGATTTTACCTGACTTGGTGCGTTTTCGASCCATTTGCTGCTCTTATCACAGTCGGTCCGGCAAACAAAGGAACGTTGACAGCGCTACCAGCAACGACTAACCAAAGACAAATTGCCAAAACCGCACAAACTGCCGACAATGTCGCTCGCTAAGATCGGGCTTCGTTCGGTGAAGTCTGAAAAACAAGACGGTCGCGGCGCGTGAGGCGTCGTGGACTTTCGAGGAGGGAGCTAGATGTCGTCTGTGCAAATCCGCGACGTGCGGAAATCGTTCGGCAATTTTGAAGTCCTGCACGGCGTTTCGATTCCGATCGAGGACGGCCAGTTCGTCGTCCTGGTTGGCCCCTCCGGCTGCGGCAAGTCGACGCTTCTGCGAATGCTCGCAGGCCTCGAGAACATCACCTCCGGCACGATTTCGATCGGCGACCGCGTCGTCAACAATATCCAGCCCAAGGAGCGGGATATTGCGATGGTGTTCCAGAACTATGCGCTCTATCCGCACATGACCGTCGGCGAGAACATGGGCTTCTCGCTGAAGCTGCGGAACGCGAGCTCCGACGAGATCAACAAGCGCGTCAAGCGCGCCGCCGAAATTCTCGCGCTGTCGCCGCTGCTCGAGCGCTATCCGCGCCAGCTCTCCGGCGGCCAGCGCCAGCGCGTCGCGATGGGCCGCGCCATCGTGCGCGATCCGCAGGTGTTCCTGTTCGACGAGCCCTTGTCGAACCTCGACGCCAAGCTGCGCGTCGCCATGCGCACCGAGATCAAGGAGCTGCACCAGCGGCTGAAGACCACGACCGTCTACGTCACCCACGACCAGATCGAGGCCATGACCATGGCCGACAAGATCGTCGTCATGCATGACGGCATCGTCGAGCAGATGGGCACCCCGCTCGAGCTCTACGACAAGCCCGACAACCAGTTCGTCGCCGGCTTCATCGGCTCGCCGGCCATGAACTTCCTGAAGGGCCATGTGCGCGTCAACGGCGTTGCGACCTTCGAGGGGCCGAACGGCGTCAAGCTGCCGCTCAAGAACGCGCCGGCGGCGTCCGACGGTCGCCCTGTCGTCTATGGCGTGCGACCCGAGCATTTCACCATCGCGGACGACGGCGCCGATGCCGAGATCATCGTGGTCGAGCCGACCGGCTCGGAGACGCAGGTGTTCGCGAAGGTGGGTGGCGAGCAGGTCGTCGCCGTCTTCCGCGAGCGTCACCAGTTCAATCCGGGCGACAAGGTCAAGCTGAAGCCTGACCCGTCACTGGTTCATCTGTTCGACGAGGCGACGGGCAAACGCATGTAGCCGCGCCGAAGGATTGCCCAACGACTGTTCAAGAACGACCCAAATACAAATATAAAATTCAGGGAGAGAACGATGAGCAATTTCGACAGGCGAAGTGTGCTTAAGGCCGGCCTGGGCGGCGCAGCGTTGCTGGCCGGCCCGGGCATCGTGCCGGTGCGCGCCGCGGAGTGGACCAACACGCCCGAACCGAACGCGTCCATCCGCGTCTTGCGCTGGAAGCAGTTCATCCAGGCCGAGTTCGACAAGTTCGCCGAGCAGACCAAGAAGTTCTCCGAGAAGACCGGCGTCAAGATCAAGCTCGAGGCCGAGAGCTGGGAAGACATCCGCCCCAAGGCCGCGGTGGCCGCCAATGTCGGCGCCGGCCCCGACCTCATCATCGGCACGCTCGACGATCCCCACAAATTCCCGGAAAAGCTGATCGACATGACCGATGTCGCCGACTATCTCGGCGCGCAGTATGGTGGCTGGTATCCGGTTGCCGAACGTTACGGCAAGAAGGGCAACAGCTGGATCGCCATTCCGCAGGGTGCAACCGGCGGCTGCCTTAACTACCGCATCAGCCACGTGAAGGCTGCGGGCTTCGAGGAATTCCCCAAGGACACCGCCGGCTTCCTCAAGCTCTGCCAGGCGTTGAAGAAGAACAACACGCCGGCCGGCTTCGCGCTTGGCCATGCCACGGGCGATGCCAATGGCTGGTGCCAGTGGGCGCTCTGGGCGTTCGGCGGCAAGGTCGTCAACGACAAGAACGAGGTCGTGATCGACTCCCCGGAGACCATCGCCGCGCTCGAATACGTTAAGCAGCTCTACGAGACCTTCATCCCGGGCGTGCTGTCGTGGAATGACTCGAACAACAACAAGGCGTTCCTGAACGGCGAACTCAGCCTGACGCTGAACGGCATCTCGATCTGGACCGTCGGCAAGAACTCTACCGATGCGAAGCAGCAGGAGATCGCCAAGGACATGAACCACGCGCCGATGCCGATCGGCCCCGTGGGCGTGTCGACCGAGCAGCAGAACGTGCTGGTCTACTACGGCTACAAGCACTCGAAGTATCCCAAGGCGGTCAAGGAATTCATCAAGTTCATGATGGACAAGGAGAACTACGACGCCTGGGAGGTCGCTTCCAACGGCTACGTGTCGCCGCCGCTGCCGGCCTACAACGACAACCCGGTTTGGACGTCGGATCCGAAGATCACCCCGTATCGCGACTGCCTGAAGCGCTGCCGCGACAACGGCTTTGCCGGCGATCTCGGCTATGCCTCCGCCGCGGTGATGGGCGACTTCGTCGTCGTCGACATGTTCGCGGAAGCAGCCTCCGGCTCGGCGACGCCAAAGCAGGCGGCGGCGCGCGCCGCCGAGCGCGCCAAGCGCTACTACCAGGTCTGATCAACGCCAATCCGCGCGGCGTCCGGTTCGCCGGACGCCGTGACTTTTCTCCCGAGGGGAATCCGACATGGCAGTCATGGCCGAGTCCGCTGTCGCGCAGGTCAAGCGCGCCAGCCTCTGGACCAGAGCATTCGAGAGCCGGAATTGGCTCGGCGCGATGTTCATGGTGCCGGCGATCGCGATCCTCATCCTGTTTCTGGCTTATCCGCTGGCGCTGGGCTTCTGGCTCGGCATGACCGACACCAAGATCGGCGGGGCCGGGCGCTATATCGGCTTTGCGAACTTCGTCTCGCTCTCCAAGGATTCGGTGTTCTGGCTCTCGGTCTTCAACACCATCTTCTATACGTTCACCGCGAGCATCGTGAAATTCGCCATCGGCCTTTACCTCGCGCTGCTGCTCAACGAGCGGCTGCCGTTCAAGTCGATGATTCGCGCCATCGTGCTGCTGCCCTTCGTGGTGCCGACAGTGCTGTCCGCGATCGCGTTCTGGTGGATCTATGACAGCCAGTTCTCGATCATCTCCTGGGTGCTGATCAAGGCCGGCCTGATCACGCGCTACATCGACTTCCTCGGCGATCCCTGGAATGCGCGCTTGTCGGTCGTCGCCGCCAACATCTGGCGCGGCGTGCCTTTCGTGGCGATCACGCTGCTGGCGGGATTGCAGACGATTTCGCCCTCGCTCTACGAGGCGGCCAATCTCGATGGCGCCACCAACATGCAGCGCTTCCGCCACATCACGCTGCCGATGCTGTCGCCGATCATCGCGGTCGTGATGACATTCTCGGTGCTGATGACGTTCACCGACTTCCAGCTGATCTACACCATCACGCGGGGCGGGCCGATCAATGCCACGCATCTGATGGCGACGCTGTCGTTCCAGCGCGCCATCACCGGCGGCAATCTCGGGGAGGGCGCAGCGATCTCGAACGCAATGATCCCGTTCCTGGTCGCAGCGATCCTGCTCAGCTTCTTCGGGCTTCAGCGCTCCCGCTGGCAGCAGGGCGGGAGGGACTGACCATGAGCACCGCAGACGACCAAAGCGTTGGAATGGACTATCTCGAGAGCTTCCCGCGGAAGTTCTTGCGGGTCTACTTTCCGCTCGGCCTGATCATCTTCTTCCTGCTGTTCCCGTTCTATTGGATGGCGGTCGCGACGTTCAAGCCGGACGCGGAGATGTACGATTACGAGAAGTACAATCCGTTCTGGATCGTGAATCCGACCATCGAGCACATCAAGAAGCTGTTGGTCGAAACCGACTATCCGCTCTGGATGTGGAACACCGTGATCGTCTCGGTGTCCTCCACCTTCATCTCGCTGTTCGCCAGCGTCTGCGCCGCCTACGCGATCGAACGTCTCCGCTACAAGGGCTCGCGCTATGTGGGGCTAGCGATCTTCCTCGGCTATCTCGTGCCGCCCTCGATCCTGTTCATTCCGCTGGCGGCGATCGTATTCCAGCTCGGCCTGTTCGATGGCAATCTGGCGCTGATCCTGACCTATCCGACCTTCCTGATCCCGTTCTGCACCTGGCTCCTGATGGGCTATTTCCGCACCATTCCCTACGAGCTGGAGGAATGCGCGCTGATCGACGGTGCGACGCGGCTCCAGATCCTGGTCAAGATCACGCTGCCGCTGTCGCTCCCGGGGGTGATCTCGGCCGGCATCTTCGCCTTCACGTTGTCCTGGAACGAGTTCATCTACGCGCTGACCTTCATCTCCTCGTCGGAGAACAAGACGATTCCCGTCGGCGCCATCACCGAGCTCGTCAGCGGCGACGTCTACCATTGGGGCGCGCTGATGGCGGCGGCCCTGATCGGCTCGGTCCCCGTAGTTATCCTTTATTCCTTCTTCGTGGAGTATTATGTGTCGGCGATGACCGGCGCCGTGAAGGAATGATCGCGGGGCCTGCCTTGAGAGCGTGCCAGGAGAACGTGTCAGGAGCGGCGCGCTCCGGCCAATAAGAAGGAGTAGGCTCTTGCACATTCTGGTTCTGGGCGCCGCCGGCATGGTCGGCCGTAAATTGTGTGAACGGCTGTTGCGCGACGGCCGGCTCGGCAAGAGCGACATCACCAAGCTGACCATGCACGACGTGGTCGAGCCCAAAAAGCCGGAAAAGGCCGGTTTCCCCGTCGAGACCGTGTCAGGCGATTTCGCCGTGCCGGGCGCAGCCGAAAAGCTGATCGCCGGCCGCCCCGACGTGATCTTCCATCTCGCCGCGATCGTTTCGGGCGAAGCCGAGCTCGATTTCGACAAGGGCTACCGCATCAATCTCGACGGCACGCGGATGCTGCTCGATGCCGTCAGGCT
Organism: Bradyrhizobium sp. 2TAF36; assembly: GCF_052114925.1. Taxonomy (NCBI): domain Bacteria; kingdom Pseudomonadati; phylum Pseudomonadota; class Alphaproteobacteria; order Hyphomicrobiales; family Nitrobacteraceae; genus Bradyrhizobium; species Bradyrhizobium sp. 2TAF36. The sequence goes on from NZ_JBFRFR010000016.1 coordinate 60,451, forward strand.
CGTCGGCGGCGGCTACAAGCCGCGCGTGGTCTTCACCTCGTCAATCGCGGTGTTCGGCGCGCCGTTCCCGGATGCGATCGGCGACGAGTTCTTCCACACCCCGCTGCTCAGCTACGGCACCCAGAAGGCGATCGGTGAATTGCTGCTCGCCGACTATTCGCGCCGCGGCTTCCTCGACGGCATCGGCATCCGTCTGCCGACCATCTGCATCCGGCCCGGCCTGCCCAACAAGGCGGCATCGGGCTTCTTCTCCAACATCCTGCGCGAGCCGCTGGCCGGCAAGGAAGCGATCCTCCCGGTCTCCGAGGACGTCCGCCACTGGCACGCCACGCCGCGTTCCGCCGTCGGCTTCCTGCTCCATGCCGGCACCATGGACCTCGCCAAGGTCGGTCCGCGCCGCAATCTGACCATGCCCGGCTTTTCGGCGACGGTCGGCGAACAGATCGCTGCGCTCACGCGGGTGGCCGGCGACAAGGTCGCCGCACGCATCAAGCACGAGCTGGATCCGTTCATCGTCGGTATCGTCGGCGGCTGGCCGCGCAATTTCGAGGCGAAGCGGGCGCGCGAGCTCGGCTTCACCACCGAAGAAAAGACTTTTGACGACATCATCCGCATTCACATCGAAGACGAGCTCGGCGGCAACTTCGTCGCCTGATCGAACCGATGAACAGCGTGGATATGACGATGGCGAGCGTTGCTTGCATCGGTGAATGCATGGTCGAGCTCCGGCAGGCCCAGGGTGGACAGTCCGCTGGACAGTCCAGTGGGCATGGCCAGGGCGGCGGCCTGTATTCGCGCGGCTTCGGTGGCGACACCCTCAATACGGCGGTGTATCTGGCGCGGCTCGAGGTCAAGGTCGACTATCTCACCGCGCTCGGCGACGATGCCCTGAGCGACGAGATGATCGCGGCCTGGAATGCGGAGGGCGTCGGGACCCGCCGCGTCTCCCGGCTGCCGGGCAAGCTGCCCGGCCTCTACATGATCCAGACGGATGCGAAGGGCGAGCGGCAGTTCTTCCACTGGCGCGACAGTGCGGCGGCGCGCCAGTTGATGAGCCTGCCCGAGACGGACGAGCTGCTCAACTCGCTGATGAGCTACGACATCGTCTATCTCTCCGCGATCACGCTCTCGATCTACGATGCGGCCGGGCGCGAGCGCCTGTTCGCGGCGATCAAGCGGGCGCGCCTGCTCGGCACCCGCTTCGTGTTCGACACCAATTTCCGCGCGCGGGGATGGCCGGACCGCGACGTCGCCCGCGAGGTCTTTGCCACGGCGTTTGCGACCGCCGACATCGTGCTGACCTCGACCGAGGATCTGCTCGCGCTCTATCCCGGCGAAAGCCACGAGCAGTTGATGGCACGCATCCCGAGCCCCGAGCTGGTGTTCCGTCTCGCCGAGCCCGTCAGCCTGCTGCGCTTTCCCGGCGGCACCAGCGAGGTCCGCGCCGAACCGATGACCAAGCCGGTCGTTGACACCACAGCGGCGGGCGACAGCTTTGCCGCGGCCTATATCGCGGCCCGGCTCGGCGGCTCCGATCCGGTCGAGGCGGCCCAGGCCGGGCACCGCCTCGCCAGCCTCGTGATCTGCTATGCCGGCGCCATTATTCCGGGCTATGCCATGCCGCCGAAGAAGCGGCACCGGCCGGCGACCACGCGTCAGGCGACCAAGTGAAACGAAAGCCAAGATGACCACGACTGCCCAACAGAACCATCTCGTCGCGCTGTTCAAGGCCGCGACCGTCATTCCTGTCCTCACCATCGAGCGTATCCAGGATGCCGTGCCGCTGGCGAAAGCGCTGGTTGCCGGCGGCGTCCGCACGCTGGAGGTGACCATGCGCACCCCCGTTGCGATCGAGGCGGCGAGGGCGATGATGGCCGAGGTGCCCGAGGCGGTCGTCGGCATCGGCACGATCCTCAATCCGGCCGATTTCGTCCGCGTCGAGAAGCTCGGCGTCGCGTTCGGCATCAGCCCGGGCCTGACCCCCGATCTCCTGAAGGTCGCCGCCGACAGCTCCTTGCCGTTTGCCCCGGGCATTGCCACGGCGTCCGAACTGATGCTGGCGCTGTCCTACGGCTTGGACGTCGCAAAATTCTTCCCGGCCGAGCAGGCCGGCGGCATCAAGGGCCTGCGCGCGCTGGGCGGGCCGTTCCCGAATGTGCGGTTCTGCCCGACCGGCGGTGTGGGCGAGGCCAATGCGGCGACCTGGCTCGCCGAGCCCAACGTGGTCGCGGTCGGCGGTTCCTGGCTATGCCCGACTGCGGAGATCAAGGCCGGGAACTGGGCCGGCATAACTGCCATCTGCCAGCGCACCCTCAAGGCCCTGAAAGCCACGTGAAGTCTTGCGGTTGGTGGGCTAAGACTTAGGTCAGTAAGAGACCCCAGGGAGATGACCATGACCGCCAGCATCGTCGGATGGGCGCATACGCCGTTCGGCAAGTTCGACACCGAGACCGTCGAAAGCCTCGTCACCCGCGTGGCCAACGAGGCGATGGCCGATGCCGGCATTTCCGCGTCCGACGTCGACGAGATCGTGCTCGGCCATTTCAACGCCGGTTTCTCGCCGCAGGATTTTACCGCCTCGCTGGTGCTCCAGGCCGACCCGAAGCTGCGCTTCAAGCCGACGACCCGCGTCGAGAACGCCTGCGCCACCGGCTCCGCCGCGGTCCATCAGGGCCTGCGTGCGATCGACGCAGGCGCGGCCAGGATCGTGCTCGTCGTCGGCGTCGAGCAGATGACCCGCACCCCGGGGCCCGAGATCGGCAAGAACCTGCTCAAGGCATCCTATCTGCCGGAAGACGGCGACACCGTCGGCGGCTTCGCCGGCGTGTTCGGCAAGATCGCCAGCTCCTATTTCCAGAAATACGGCGACCAGTCCGATGCGCTGGCGCTGATCGCGGCCAAGAACCACAAGAACGGCGTCGCCAACCCCTTCGCCCAGATGCGCAAGGACTTTGGCTTCGAGTTCTGCCGCGCCGAGAGCGAGAAGAACCCCTACGTCGCGGGTCCACTGAAGCGTACCGACTGCTCGCTGGTCTCCGACGGCGCCGCGGCGCTGGTGCTGGCCGACGCCGAGACCGCCAAGGGCATGAGCAAGTCGATCGGCTTCCGCGCCACCGCGCACGCCCAGGACTTTTTGCCGATGTCCAAGCGCGACATCCTCCAGTTCGAGGGCTGCACGGTCGCTTGGCAGCGCGCGCTGGAGAAGGCGGGCGTTGCGCTCACCGATCTCTCCTTCGTCGAGACCCATGACTGCTTCACGGTCGCCGAGCTGATCGAGTACGAAGCGATGGGCCTGACGCCGAAGGGACAGGGCGCCCGCGCCATCAAGGAAGGCTGGACGCTCAAGGACGGCAMGCTGCCGGTCAATCCGTCCGGCGGGTTGAAGGCCAAGGGCCATCCGATCGGCGCCACCGGCGTCTCCATGCACGTGATGACCGCGATGCAGCTCGCTGGCCAGGCGCCCGAGGGCATGCAGCTCAAGAACGCCAAGCTTGGCGGCATCTTCAACATGGGCGGCGCAGCGGTCGCGAATTACGTTTCCGTGCTGGAGCCGCTGAAGTAAGTTCTCGTAGGGTGGGCAAAGGCGCGTTTGCGCCGTGCCCACCTTTTTGTTGCGCTAGATCATGGTGGGCACGCTACGCTTTGCCCATCCTGCGGCTCTTCATTGATTGGCAGGGAATGCATCATGGGCAATGATTACGAAGACTCGCTGTCGATAGACGCACTCAACGATCGCATCGCGATCCTCGAGGACAATATCCGGCAGCTCATCGAGCAGGCCGCTGCCGCCTCCGGCGAGCAGAACGAGTCGCGCATCGCCGACCGGATCAACCAGCAGAACGATGAGCTCGACCGCCTCATCAAGATCCGCGAATCCCGCCAGAAGAAATAGCGGCCGCGGCACCGCGCATGCGGCCATACCCCGGCCGCCCTTGCGCGTGCGGCGTCGCTGCCCTTAGCTGGACCGAAATCGCAGGGCCAGGTTGAGCCCGCGCAATCGGGAGCGAACGGATGGGGCCGCTGAAGGGCATCAAGGTCGTGGATATGACCACCGTGCTGATGGGTCCCTATGCGACCCAGATGCTCGGCGATTACGGTGCCGACGTGATCAAGGTGGAATCGCTCGACGGCGACGTCACCCGCCTGATCGGTCCGATGCGCCATGCCGGCATGGGCCCGGTGTTCCTCAACACCAACCGCAGCAAGCGCTCGATCTGTCTCGATCTGAAGAAGCCCGCCGGCCGAGAGGCCGTACTGCGGCTGCTGAAGGACGCCGACGTTCTCGTCTACAATGTCCGCCCGCAGGCGATGGCGCGGCTTCAGCTCGGCTACGACGTCGTCTCCGCAATCAACCCGCGTCTCGTCTACGCCGGCGTGTTCGGCTTCGGCCAGGACGGGCCCTACGCGGCAAAACCCGCCTATGACGATTTGATCCAGGGCGCGACCGCGCTCCCCGCCTTGATGGCGCAGACGGGTGATGGCGTGCCGCGCTATGTGCCCAACGCGCTGGTCGACCGCATCGTCGGTCTCACTGCGGTCGGCGCGATCTGCGCCAGCCTCGTGCATCGGGATCGCACCGGCCGCGGCCAGCGCGTCGACATCCCGATGTTCGAGACCATGGCCGGCTTCGTCATGGGCGACCACATGGGCGGGCTCACCTACGAGCCGCCGCTCGACAAGGGCGGCTATGCCCGCCACCTCTCGCGCGACCGCCGGCCCTACAAGACCTCGGACGGCTATCTCAGCGTCATCGTCTACAACGACAAGCAGTGGGAGAACTTCTTCAAGGCAACGAGCCGCGACGATCTGTGCGCCGACCCCAAATTCGCGACCTTCGCCGGCCGTGCCGCCAATATCGACGTCGTCTATGCCGAGCTCGCGCGCATCTTCGAGACCCGCACCACGGCCGAGTGGATCGACCTGCTGACCAAGGCCGATGTGCCCGTGATGCCGATGCACGACCTCGCGTCGATCCTGCACGACGAGCATCTGGAAGCCACCGGCTTCTTCCCGGTCGTGAACCATCCGACCGAAGGCCCGATCCGCAGCATGAAGGTGACGGCGACCTGGTCAGAGACGGAGGCGGAGCCGGTGCGGCTCGCGCCGCGGCTCAACGAGCACGGCGCGGAGATTCTGCGCGAGGTCGGCTACTCCCCGGACGAAATCGCCGCCATGGTGCGCGACGGTGTCACCGGGGCTATTGCCGGCCAGTAGGGATTGGCTATGTCGATTCGTGCTCTGCGGCGGCGCAGTCGTGAAAATGTATCCATTGTTGGACAAGATCCCTGGGCCTGCATCAAGCTCCCGTCGCTCCCCAAACTCGTAAACGGACCTTCTCATGATCGTCTTCACCCGTCTGCTCATGATCGCGTGCAGCATCGTGCTCGCGCCTGCCGTCGCTCGTGCTGCGATGCCGGCCGATGCGCCCGATGCCCGCGACCACGCGCTGATCAGTCGCTATGCCGGCTCCTGGCTGGTGGCGCAGGACGTCCAAGGCTTCGACCAGGTCGGGATGCCGCGGGGGAGCCAGAATGGTGAGGTCGTGAAAGTCGAGGGCCGTGTCACTCGCTTGTTCTACCTTGCCCCGGCCGGCAAATCGGCGCTGGAGGTTCAGCGCAACTACGAGCAGGCGTTGGAGCGCGCTGGCGCGGCCAGGCAGGATAGCTGCGCCGAGGACTGCGGGGCACGGGACTTCGGCCAGCTTCGCAGGCTGCCGGCTAACCCGTCGCTGCCAAAGGCCCAGCTTGAAGGGTGGACCCCCATCACCTTGCTCCAGCAATGGCAGGAACCCGGGACCGAGCGCTACTGGTACGGGACCGTGAACGCATCCGGTGCAATGCTGCATGTCGCGATTGTCACGGGGAAGCCAGGAACGGTCGCACTGTCCGGCAAGTACGTGGCCACCATCGTGGAGATCGTCGAGGCCAAGGCGATGGAGTCCGACAAGGTGGTGGTGGACGTGAAGGCCCTGACGAAGGGCTTGCAGGCCGAGGGCAAGGTGGCGCTGTACGGCCTGTACTTCGATACGGGAAAATCCGTCATCAAGCCGGAGTCGAAAGCTCAACTCGACCAGATGGCACAGTTGCTCCAGTCCGATGGATCTCTCAAGGTCCATATTGTCGGGCACACCGACAACCAGGGCGCGCTGGACGCCAACCTGGCCCTGTCGAAAGCACGGGCGCAAACGGTCGTGGATGCCCTGGCGACGACGTACAAGGTCGATCCGAAGCGGCTGTCGGCGGCCGGCGTCGCCAGCTATGCGCCGCTCGGTAACAACGCAACCGACGTGGGCCGTGCGCGGAACCGCCGGGTAGAGATGGTGTTGCAGTAGCGCGCCGCTACCAGATCGCAGGAGCACGAACGTCACCATGAGCTTCATCACCGGCGTCGGCCTCACACCTTACGGCAAGCACGAGGGCTCATCCTCGCTCGACCTGATGAGCCGGGCCGCGCAAGCCGCGCTCGACGACGCCGGCCTCAAGCGTGCCGAGATCGACGGCATCCTCTGCGGCTACTCCACCGTCTCGCCGCACATCATGCTGGCGACCGTCTTCGCCGAGCATTTTGGCATCCGCCCGTCCTACGCGCATGCCGTGCAGGTCGGCGGCGCCACTGGTCTCGCGATGACGATGCTGGCCCATCACCTCGTGGAGGCGGGTGTCGCGCGCAACGTCCTCGTCGTCGCCGGTGAGAACCGGCTCACCGGGCAGAGCCGCGACGCTTCGATCCAGGCGCTGGCGCAGGTCGGTCATCCCGACTACGAGGTGCCGCTCGGCCCGACCATTCCCGCCTATTACGGCCTGGTCGCCACCCGCTACATGCACGAATACGGCGTGACGGAAGAGGACCTCGCCGAATTCGCCGTGCTGATGCGCGCGCATGCCTGCACCCATCCCGGCGCACAATTCCACGATCCCATCACGGTCGCCGATGTCATGGCGTCCAAGCCGGTGGCGATGCCGCTCAAGCTGCTGGACTGCTGCCCGGTGTCAGACGGCGGCGCGGCCTTCGTCATCAGCGGTGAGCGGACCGGCGAGGCGGGTGTGCGCATCCGCGGCTGCGCCCAGGCGCATACCCATCAGCACGTGACGGCCGCGCCCGCGCTCAGCGAGCTCGGTGCTGAAATCTCCATCGCCCGCGCCAAGGAGGCCACAGGCCTTGCGATCTCCGACGTGCGCTACGCCGCGATCTACGACAGCTTTACGATCACGCTCGCCATGCTGCTGGAAGACCTCGGCCTTGCCGGCCGCGGCGAGGCGGCTGCGCGCGTGCGATCAGGTCATTTCAGCCGCGACGGCGCGATGCCGCTCAACACCCATGGCGGCCTGCTCAGCTATGGCCATTGCGGCGTCGGCGGCGCCATGGCGCATCTGGTCGAGGCGCATTTGCAGATGACGGGGCGGGCGGCTCACCGCCAGGTGCGCGATGCCTCGATCGCGCTGCTGCACGGCGACGGCGGCGTGCTGTCGTCCCACGTGAGTATGTTTCTGGAGCGCGTGCGATGAGCGAACGAATCGCGGACTGGACCAAGGGTGAGCAGGCCATCACCTTTCAGACCTGCGGCGCATGCGGCCATGTGCAGTATTTCCATCGCGCCTTCTGCGCGGCCTGCGGCGCGCCCGATCCGCGCGATGCGCGCGCCAGCGGCAAGGGCAGGGTCTACGCGACCTCGCTGGTCTGCCGCGCCGCCACGCCCGAGACTCGTGCGCACGTGCCCTACAACATCCTGCTGGTCGATTGCGCCGAGGGATTTCGCATGATGGCGCACGGCGAGACGAATCTAGCTATCGGCGATGAGGTCACCGCGAGCTTCCCGACGTTCGCCGGCAAGCTCGTGCCGTTTTTCAGCAAAAGGGAATAGTAGGATTCGTCATTCGGGGGCGGTCCGAGGGACCGAGCCTGGAACGGGATTCTGGGCCTGGCTTGTGCGAGAGCCACCCCGGAATGACGAAAACACTCTACGCAACTCTTTTGCTAACGCCCGTAGAACAAGATGCTGGCGATGACGAGCATCGCCGTCACCGCCAGCATGTGCGCGAGCGCTCCCGAGGCCGCCCCCTTGGTGGCTTCCTTCATGCCTATTCTCCCTAGACTTGGGCGTGACTCATCGTTGCGCGCACTGCGCACCCGACGGTCAATTGTTTTTACTCGGAACACCCCTTGCGAGTATTCACCGTGATTTGTCCCCACACGGTGAATATCGACTGTGCCAAGGTCGATCAGCAATGCGGCGGCATTTTGACTCGATGATGTTGCTGTTGCGGTAGCGAAGCACAGGGTTTGCGGCAACTTTCTTCAATCGCGACGAATCATCGGATTTTCCCGCGAGAATTCGCGGGTTTCTTTGTGGCCATCGATTTGGCCTTCGAAGCCTCCATCAGCGCATCCCTGATGTTGGTGAGGTGACGCGTCATGGCGTGGCTCGCCTTGCGCGGGTTCCTCGCTTGAACGGCTTCGAAGATGGCCTCGTGATCCCTGCGCCACATGGGCCGGTAGTCCTCCATCTGCATGTGGTTGTGAATCTCCTGCCAGATACCGGACTCGGTCTGTGCGCGCCACAGCGAGTCGCTGATCGACACCAGCGCGCCGTTCCCGGTCGCCTCGGCCAGCACCATGTGGAAGCGGTGGTCCGACGTGTCGGCCTCGCGTCCCTGCGCATGTTCCCAGCGCATCATCGCGAGCGCTTCGGCGAGCTGCGCGAAGGCGGCCTCGGAGCCGCGCTGCGCCGCGATCGCCGCGATCTGCGGTTCGATCAGCTGGCGCGCCTCCAGGTTCTCGAATGGCCCAAAACCTTCGAGCACGTGCACGTCAGGTGCCTCCTGACGACTGATCACATAGACGCCGCTGTTACTGCGCACCTTCAGCATGCCGGCCATCGCCAGCGACAGGATGGCCTCGCGCACCGTCGGCCTCGACACGCCAAACGTCTTCGCGAGATCGCGCTCTGCCGGCAGGCGCTGGCCGATCCGGTAACTCGCCTGGATCATCGCAGCAATGCGCCGGGCAACGATCTCGAAGCTGCGTTCAGGCTTGGACGGGGGATCGTGCAACATCTTCGTGCTCATCAGTCCTTTTTTTGAGTTTGACAAGCTGCCGCTCGAAAGCCAAGCTGGTCAGACCAATTTGGACTGACCAGTTTCGCGCGACCGGGGTTGGGAATACTCTGTCGGTGGGACGATGGAGGCTGCGCGCGTGTTCGACAGCAAGCCGAATTCAGCCGAGGCGCGTGACATCGCGTTCCATCTGCACTCGCAGACCAACCCCCAGCGACATGCAGAAATCGGACCGCTGATCATGGCGCGCGGCGAGGGCGTCCATGTCTTTGACGCGAACGGCAAGCGTTATCTGGAAGCGATGGCCGGGCTCTGGTGTACCTCGCTCGGCTTTTCCGAGACGCGCCTGAAAGCGGCAGCAGCGGCGGCCTACGACAAATTCGGCTTCTATCACAGCTTCAATCACAAGACGCCGGACAACACGATCGACCTCGCCGAGAAGCTGGTCGAGATCTCGCCGATCCCGGATGCTCAAGCATATTTCGCAACGTCAGGCTCGGAAGCCACCGAGACGATGGTGAAGCTCGCCTGGGTGTATCACGCGGTTCACGGCAAGCCCGGAAAGCGCAAGATCATCGCCCGCGATCGCGGGTTCCATGGCTCGACGATCGTTGCAGCTTCGATGTGCGGTCTGCCCCGCATGCACCGCGAATTCGGTCTTCCGCTCGAAGGCTTCCTGCACACGCATTGCCCGGATGCCTATCGCGGCACGAGGCCCGGTGAGAGCGAGGCGGCGTTTGTCGGCCGGCTCGCAGCCGATCTCGAAGCAATGATCATGGCCGAGGGACCCGATACGATCGCAGCCTTCATCGCCGAGCCGATCAACGCCGGCGGCGGCATCGTCGTGCCGCCGAAGGGATATTTCGCTGAGATCGAGGCGGTGCTGCRCCGTCACGACATCCTGGTGCTTGGTGACGAGGTGGTCTGCGGCTTCGGCCGCACCGGCAACTGGTTCGGCTGCCAGACGGTCGGCATGAAGCCGGACATGGTGGCGCTCGCCAAGGGCATCACCTCGTCCTATTTCCCGATGTCGGCCGTGTTGCTGGGCCGTCCGATCCGGGACGCGCTCAGCGAGATGAACAAGGGCGGCGAGCTGTTCGGCCACGGTTTCACCAATTCCGGGCACCCCGTTGGCGCGGCGATCGCGCTCGAAACGCTGAAGATCTATCACGAGATGGATGTGGTGCCGCACGTCCGCCGCATGGGCTCGAGGCTCCGCGCCGGACTGGAGCAGATCGCGCGGGATTCGCGCATCGTCGGCCAGGTGAGGGGCGAGGGACTCATGATCGGGGTCGAGCTGGTCGCGGACCCCGCGACGCGGCAGGCCTTCGATCCCGCGCTGAAGGTCGGCGCGATGTTCGATGCGCTCGCAATCGAGAATGGCCTGATCATCCGCGCGATGGGCGACACGATCGGGTTCTGTCCGCCGCTGATCATCGACGAAGCCGGAGTTGACGAGGCGCTCGACCTGTTCGCGCGGACCTTGCTCAGCGCCGAGGCCAAGCTTGCCGAGACACGTCCATCTGCGTAACCCCTTGAGGAGACCATAGCATGCGCCGTCGAGACCTGCTCCGATCCACACTGGGCGCCGGTCTCGGCGTCGCCCTGGGCTCGAGTCTTGCGATGCCGCGGCTGGCCCGCGCGCAAGGTTCGCGCGTGCTGCGCTTCGTGCCGCAGGCCGATGCGGCCATCCTCGATCCGATGATCACGACCGGCCTCGTCAACCGCAACCACGGCTTCCTGATCTGGGACACGCTCTACGGCGTGGATGAGAAATTCCAGGTTCAGCCGCAGATGGTCGCCGGCCATACCGTCGAGAACGACGGCAAGCTCTGGACGATGACGTTGCGGGACGGCTTGAAATTCCATGACGGAGAGCCCGTACGCGGGCGGGATGTGGCGGCGAGCCTGAAACGTTGGGCCGCGCGCGATGCCTTCGGCAATTCGCTCTTCAATTTGGTGGACGAACTCTCGGCGCCTGATGACAAGACCGTGCGCTGGCGTCTGAAGTCACCGTTTCCGCTGTTGCCGGAAGCGCTCGGCAAGGTCGGTGCCATCATCGCCTTCATCATGCCGGAACGTCTTGCGCAGACCGATAGCGTCACGCCGGTCAAGGAGCTGATCGGTTCCGGTCCGTTCAAATTCCAGGCCGATCAGCACGTGCCCGGCGCGCGCCTGGTGTATACGCGTTTCGATGGCTACGTGCCGCGCCCCGAGGGGACGCCGAGCCTGCTCGCCGGTCCGAAGATCGCGCATTTCGACCGGGTCGAGTGGCAGGTCATCCCGGACCCCGCGACGGCCGCGGCTGCGCTTCAGCAGGGCGAGATCGACTGGTGGGATCAGCCCATCGTCGACCTGTTGCCGAAGCTGAAGGGCAACAAGGCGCTGACCGTCGAACTGCTCGACCCCATCGGTAATGTCGGCGTGCTGCGCTTCAACCATACGCAGCCGCCGTTCGACAACCCGGCCATCCGCCGCGCGGTGCTCTCCGCCATCAGCCAGAAGGAATTCATGTCCGCGGTTGCGGGCGACGACACAAGTCTCTGGCGCGACAAGGTCGGCTTCTTCGCGCCCGGCGGCATCATGGCGAACGATGCCGGCATGGACGCGCTGAACGGCCCCCGGGATATCGCCGTCGCGGCCAAAGCCATCAAGGACGCCGGCTACAAAGGCGAGAAAGTGCTGCTGATGGCGCCGGGCGATTTCCCTGTCATCGGGCAGATGAGCGAAGTCGCAGCCGATCTGTTCCGCAAGCTCGGTCTCAATGTCGACTACGCGGCGATGGACTGGGGCTCGATGCTGCGGCGCATGGGCAACCGCGACACACCGGACAAGGGCGGATATAGCGCCTTCTGCACTTATTCTGCGGGCGTCACGCAGCTGAACCCCTCGGCGCATAACTTCATCCGCGGCAGCGGTGACAAGGCGACCTTCGGCTGGGCAAAGAGCGAGAAGCTGGAGCAGCTCCGGGATGCCTGGTTCGCCGCGCCCGATGCCGCCACGCAGACGAAGATTGGCGTCGAGATGCAGAAGCAGTGCTTCATCGATGTTCCCTATGTTCCGCTTGGTGTCTTCTATCAGCCGACGGCTTACAAGAAGAGCCTGACGGGCATGCTCAAGGGCCTGCCGTTGTTCTGGAACGTGCGCGGCGCCTGAAGAGGGATTTTCGATGCTTCCGATCACCGGTTATGCGGACCGCTGGAGCGTGCGCTCCGGCGACGACATCAACTTCATGATTGCGGTCAAGGGCGGCGGCCGCTATTCGGCGCGGATCGCCCGCATCATCTGTGGCGACCCGAATCCCAGGGGACCAGGCTATCGCGAGATTCCGGTCAAGTGGGACCTGGAAGGCCAGCACGATGGCATCGAGCAGACCATCGCCAAGGGCTCATGGGTCGATGTATCGGCGCTGACGCTGCCGGCGGGCCCGATCGCCTTTGCCGCGACTGTCTGGCCGACCTTGCTCTCCGCGGGCCAGCAGGCCGTGCTGAATTGGGCCGGCGCAGGCGGCTCAATGACGCTCGGCGTCGGCAAGGCGGGCGCTTTCGTCCGGCTCGTGACCGGCGGGGGCACCATCGAGGTCGAGACCGGCGTCGGGCTCACCGAGCGGGCGTGGCACGACATCGCGTGCGTGTTCGACCCGGCAACCGGATCGTTGGCGATCGCACAGGCACCGCGCAAGATCAGGCTCGATCGCGACGAGCGCGCGACGAAATCGCTGAGCGCGCCAAAGGCCGCGTTGGCCGGCACGGGGGCGGCGGCGATTGCAGCGGAGCGCGCAGGCCGGGGCGTAGTCCACCATTTCAACGGCAAGATCGAGCGGCCGCGCATCACCGATGGCAGCACCGGCCTTGACGGCACCATCGCCGTGCAGGCTTCTGGAACGCCGGCTCCGTCCATCGCTGAATGGGATTTTTCCATCGGCATTCCAACCGACTCCGCGACCGATATCGGCGCTGCCAAGGCGCACGGCACCTGCATCAATTTGCCGACGCGCGCGATGACGGGGTCGCGCTGGACCGGCGGCGTGACGCATCGCTGGACAGAAGAACCCAAGCTCTGGGGGGCGATCCATTTCCACGACGACGATATCGGCGATTCCGGCTGGCAGCCGTCGCTGACCTTCACCGTGCCGGAGGACTGGAAGAGCGGCGTCTACGCACTGCATCTCGAAAAGGATGGCACGCGCGACAACATCGTCTTCTATGTCCGCGCCCGGATACCGGGATCGCAGGCCAAGGTGGCTTTTCTCGCGCCGACCTTCAGTTACACGGTCTACAGCCAGTATCAGAAGAAGGGCAGGCAAGCCCTGATCACGGAGCGCTCGGTGGCCTGGGGCGCGCTGGCGCAGGCGCCGGACGGTCATCCCGAGTACGGCGTCTCGCCCTACAACTTCCACTCTGACGGCAGCGGCGTGGTGATGTCGACGATGCGCCGGCCGCTGATCGACAAGCGTGTGAACCAGATCCATCTGGTCGATCCCAGCGACTACGGTTCCGGCCTCTACTGGATCTCCGCCGACAGCGCCATCACCGATCTGCTGACCCGCAAGGGTATCGACTTCGAAGTCATCACCGATCACGACGTCCATGCCGAAGGCGTCGATCTGCTCTCGAAATATTCTGTGGTTCTGACCGGGCAGCATCCGGAATATCACACCCATGAGACGCTCGACGCGCTCGGCGCCTATCTCGGCAATGGCGGCCGCTTCATGTATCTCGGCGGCAACGGCTTCTACTGGAAAGTGGTGCCGCATGCGACAGGCACCTGGGCTTTCGAGCTGCGCCGCGCCGAGGGCGGCATCCGGCTCTGGGAAACGCTGCCCGGCGAGAGCTATCACGCGTTCGACGGGTCCTATGGCGGCCTCTGGCGTCGGCTCGGCCGTCCGCCGCAGGCGCTGGTCGGCGTCGGCTTCAGCACGCAAGGGGAGTATATGGGTTTCCCCTACACCTTTCTCGACGGCATTCTCGATTCCCGCGTCGCCTTCATGCGCGAGGGGATCGAGGATCTGGCGAAGCCCGGTGCCAAGCTTGGCGAGCGCGGCTTCATGGGCGGCGGCGCGGCGGGTCACGAGCTGGATCGGGCGGACACGCGCCTTGGCACCCCGCATCATGCGATCATCGTCGGCCGCGCAGTCCTCACTGATCCGACCTATCAGCCCGTCAACGAAGAGCGCTACGACCATACCTGGCCGGCATCGCGCGAGGACATCATCCGCTCCGACCTGACCTTTTTCGAGACGCCGAATGGCGGTGCGGTGTTCTCCGTCGGCTCGATGAATTTCATCGGCGCGTTGCCGGTCGACGGCTACAACAACGTGGCAGCCCTGCTGGTGACCAACATCGTCAGGCGCTTCGCCGATTCGACGCCATTCCCGGTGCCGAAGGCCCCCGCACAAGGGGGATGACCTCACGCGACGATGTTGCTCTTGGGCCGGTGCGAGAATACTCTTGGACCTCTGCTCGAACAAACGACAACAAGATCAAGACCCAAGGTGACTGATGGCCCGCATCAACTACAGCGACCCGATCAAGGCGTCCGACCGCACCCGCGAAATTCTCGACAAGAACCGCAACGCCAACATCTTCCGCATGATGGCGCACTCGCCGAGCTACTTTGAGCAATACTGCCGGCTCGGCGGAGCCATCCGCCACAAGGGCGAGCTCGATCCCATCGTGCGCGAGCTCGCGATCACCCGCACCGGCATTTTGTGCGAGGCGCCGTATGAGATCGTCGCGCACAAGCGCATCGGCAAGAATGTCGGCGTCACCGACGAGCAGAACGAAGCGCTGGAGAACTGGCAGGCCGCGACCTGCTTCAACGAGGTGCAGCGCGCCGCACTCGCCTTCACCGACGAGATCGTGAAGCTGAAGAAGCCGACGGATGCGACATTCAAGACGATCGCATCGAAGCTGACACCGGCCGCGCTGGTCGAGCTCCAGCTTTCGGTCGGCTTCTACATCATGACCTCGAAATTTCTGGAGACTTTTGAAATCGATCTCCAGCCTGTCACGGAAGTGGTGGGCTGATCCAAAAACTGTGGCGAGGTCTGCCGATGACGATCGATGAATACGCGGTCTGGGCCGCGAGCATTGCGAAAGTCGATGAGCATCCGTCCAACGAGCGGCTGTCCTATCTCGGGCTCGGCCTCGCCGGCGAATCCGGCGAGGTCGCCGACCACATCAAGAAGCTGCTGCGCGATGACTGGCTCGACAAGGCGGGCCTCGTCGATGAGCTCGGCGACGTCATCTACTACTGGGCTTGCCTGTGCGCCGCGACCGGCCAGCAGCCGTCCGAATTGCTCAAGGCGAGCGCTGCCAAGATCAAGCGGCGACTGAGCGAAGCCGCGAGCCGCTGACCCGGATCAGCGCGCTCACGTCGACGTCAGAATGTCGACCTYGGCATTGGCGACGATCAGGCGGTCGGCGAGCAGCTGCGCCAGATTGCGCATGATGCGCTCGGAAGCGCGCGGGTGCTGCTTGCGGAAGCGCTCGAAATCCTTCAGCGGCACCTCGAATGCGGTCGCTGCCATGTCCGCGTAAACATCGGCCGAACGCGTCGGCTCCAGCAGCGCCATCTCGCCGAAGGCCATGCCGGCGGTCAGCGTCGCCAGCCGCACGCCGTCGGGCAGGGTGACATGCACGGCGCCGCTGCGCAGGAAGAACAGGGAATCGGCGGGGTCGCCTGTCGTGATGATCTTTGCCCCGGATGGAAAGGTCCGGATCGTGCAGATCGAGGTGAGGTCGGTCAGCTCTTCCTCGCTCATGCCTGATAGCAGCGGCTGTTCGGCAAGCTCGGTGGTTTCGTGGAAATCGATCGAGCCGCCGTAACGGTAGACGATCTGGTCTTCCGCCCATTCGATCGCGGTGTCGAGCAGATAGAAGTCGCGGACGTTCTTCAGCTCCGCCGTCCATTCCCGCAGGCTGTCCCATTCCTTCGACGCACGCCTGACCCCTGACAGGACGACGGTCACGTTCAGCGCTGCCAGCTCCTCGAACGCCTCGGCGACGAGCCGCGCCCCGGCGCGCGTGGTGGAGGTGACGCGGTGGAGATCGAAGATCACGATTTGCGGCCGGGCCTGTCCGGCCAGCCTGCGCGAGACATAGTCCACTGCCGACAGCGACAGCGTGCCGACCAGCTCGATGACCCGCACCTCCTGCTCGCGCCCGGCCAGAATCTCGCGCTCCTGCGGCCGGCGCACGCGCCGCGACGGGCTCTTGCCGATGTCGTAATCGGCGATGACGGCGTTGCGCGCGTCGTCGCTGCGGTTGAGCATGTGCAGGTCGTAATGCGAGGACAGCGCCTCGCAGACCTTGATGCCGCGCACGCTGTTGCCATGCTTGTCGAGCCTCGGCGAATAGCTGCCGAGCCCGAGCCGGGCGGGAAGGGCCGCGAGGATGCCGCCGCCGACGCCGCTCTTGGCGGGGATGCCGATCCGGTAGATCCACTCGCCGGCGTAGTCGTACATCCCCGACGACGTCATCACCGACAGCGTGCGCGAGATCGCGTAGGGCGTCAGCACCTGCTCGCCCGTCACGGGATTGACGCCGCGGTTGGCGAGCGTCGCCGCCATCACCGCGATGTCGCGCGCCGTGACCAGCACCGCGCATTGCCGGAAATAGACGTCGAGCACGCCGGCGACATTGTCCGAGATCACCGCGTTGGTCTTGAGGAGATAGCCGATGGCGCGGTTGCGGTCGCCGGTCTGGCTCTCCGAGCTGTAAACGGCCTCGTCCACGGCGAGATCGCGCCCCGCAAAACGGCTGAGCGCAAGCCGGATCTGCTCGAACGCGTCCGGGCCCTTGCTGTCATAGATCAGCCCGGTGCAGGCGATGGCACCGGCATTGACCATCGGGTTGAACGGATGGTTGTCGGAATTGAGCCGGATCGAGTTGAAGGGATCGCCCGAAGGCTCGACGCCGATCGCGCCCTCGACGCGGCCGGCGCCCAGGAGGTCCAGCGCCAGCGCGAACACGAACGGCTTTGACATCGACTGGATGGTGAAGGGCACCCGGCTGTAGCCGACCTCGTAGACATGGCCGTCCAGGGTCGCGAGGCTGATGCCAAAATGGGCAGGGTCGGCCTTGCTCAGCTCGGGGATGTAGTCGGCGACGGCGCCGGAGGTCTCGGCCGAGAATTCGTTGAGACAATTGCCCAGAAACCGCAGCAAGGGCGGCTTCGAGCGGGTCCAGGCGGAGGCGAGAGGCGAAAGCGTTGTCATCGCCTGTCTTTGTGCAACGCAATCAGGGCACGCGCAACCCGTCCGGCACCACGGCCTGCCGCCGGACCAGCAGCAGGGCGATCAAAACCGTGGGCACGAGGATCGCGAGGCCCAGCAGCGTGACCTGCATTTGCGACAGCGGCATGATCCCGCCGCCCGGGGTGGCCACGACAAAGCCGCCGATCACCAGCAGCACCCGCAAAGGCCACTCCATCAGGCCCGCGCCGCGAAGGTCGCCGACAAAAGCCTGGTAGCCCTGGATGCCGCCGCAAATGAAGACGATGCCGAAGCAGGCAAGTCCGGTCAGCCCGAATGCCTCCAGATACGGGTTGCTGCCCTGAAGCAGCAGCGCCGGATTGAGCACGAAGAAAAACGGGATGAAATAGATGATGCTGCCGACCCACATGCTCTCCCAGCCCGTCTTCATCGCGGGCGCGCCGGCGATGCCGGCCGCCGCGAAGGAGGCGATCGCCACCGGCGGCGTGATCGAGGACAGCATGCCCCAGTAGAAGATGAACATGTGCACGGCCATCTTGTTCAGCCCGAGCTTCTCCAGCGCCGGCGCCACCAGAATGGCCAGGAAGATGTAGCAGGAGGTCGTGGTCAGCCCGAGCCCGAGGATCAGGCTGGTGATGGCGCACATGATCAGCAGCAGGAAGGCATCGCCCCCGGCGATGCTGAGCAGGTCGTTGGCGAGGCTCGAGATCACGCCGGTGAGCGAGAAGGCGCCGATCAAGAGGCCACAGCCGGCGAGGATCGCGATCAGCTCGACGAAGGTCTTGCCGTTGAGTTCGAGGAAATGCAGCCAGCGCGCGCCGCCCCAGTTCTTGCCGGGGAAGAATTCGTTCAGCGCGGCCAGCAGGCACATGCCCCACAGCGCGGCATTGAGCACGCCGAACCAGAACATCGCAGCCGTTGCCGCGATAGAACCGGCGAGCACCAGCGTATTGCCGTGCTTCCAGCGCGCCGGCCCGGACCATTGATGCAGGATCACGAGCAGCACGGAGGCATAGAACGGCGCGTGGCTCTCGCGCTTGAAGTAGAGCAGCATCACCACGAGCACGACGATCACGAACAGATAGTACCAGCCCTCTTTGAAAGCGTCCCAGAAGCGCGGCAGCTCGGCGCGCGGCAGGCCCTTCAACTTGTGGCGGGCGGCATAGGCGTCGACCTGTGCGAACAGGCCGACATAATAGAGGATCGAGGGGATGGTGGCGGCGAGCGCGACGTCGGCATAGCCGGTGTTCATGAACTGCGCCATGACGAAGGCAGTGGCACCCAAAACTGGCGGTGCCAGCACAGCGCCCGTCGAGGCGCAGGCCTCGATCGCGCCGGAATAGGACGGCGTGAAGCCGGTCTTCTTCATGGCGGGGATCGTCATCGTGCCGGCGGTTAGCACGTTGGAGACGATGCTGCCGCCGACGGTGCCGAGCAGGCCGGAGGCGAACACGCAGACCTTTGCCGCGCCCCCACGAAAAGTGCCGCACATCGCGAAGGCGATGTTGATGAAGAATTTTCCCGCGCCCGTCATCATCAGCGCGGTGCCGAAGACGAGGAAGCCGATCACGGTGTCGGCGAAGGCCTGGATCGGAATCCCAAGCAGGCTCTCGCCGGAGAGCATGTGATAGGACGTGGTCTGCGCCAGCGTCGATTGCGTGCCGCGGAACGGACCGAGCCAGGAGGAATCCGCAAATAGCGGATAGAGCGTGAAGGGCAGCACGCTGAGCAGCAGGCTCCAGCCGCCGGTGCGCCGCAGCGCCTCCATCAGCACGAACCACATCACGAGTCCGGCGGCGATGACGCTGCCAGGCGCGCCATCGAACTCCCAGCCGAATTGCGCGGCCTTGCGGATGTTGAGCATCAGCCAGATCGCCGAACCGAAGGTCGCCGCGAACAGCAGCAGATCATACCAGGGGATGCGGTCGAGCGGTGCCTTCTCCGATCCCGGAAAGATCAGGAAGGTGAATGGGAGCATCAACGCGATCAGCAGGTAGAAATATTCGGTGTTGAGCTGGGTGTAGTCGATGAAGAACCGCAGCGAGAATTGCTGGTTCACACACAACAGAATGGTGGCCGCGGTGGCCGTCATCAGCACCCAGCGCCCCGCGCCCTTCAGCGTACGGACACGCGTGACCTCGGCTTCCTGCAGGTCGGCAGCGGCGCCGAGATGCGGATCTGCGAACTCAACCTTCGTCGCCGGCGCTGCCGCAGTCTCTGACATCGGCGCTCTCCTCAAACAGTTCTGCGGCAGGCAGCTTGACGGTCAGTCAAACCCGTTCGGCATGTCGGCCTTGGCCAGCGCCGTGGCGCGCGCCTTCATCCAGCCCTCGAGGAAGGCCTTTTCGTCCGACGGTGGATTGGACTTGCCGTAATCCGCCCATGCCGCGCCAAGCACTTCCTGACGCTTGAACAGCTTGTTGTTGTGGGCGTCCTGCGCGTCAGACCATTGCCCGGCTTCTTTCAAGGCCTTCACTGCGCCGGGATGCACCGGCACCACCCAGTTCTTGGTCTGCCGGTCCGCAGCGAGCCCGCCGGCGCCGGGCGCGGAGTCCTTGTACGCGTCGTAGCTCACGATCATCGCCTTGGTCATCGCATAGATCTGGTCGGCCGGTTGCGAGGCATAGGCGACGAAGATCGGGTAGGGGTAGTTGCCGAGCTCGATCGGCTTGTCCGGCGTGATGCCGGCGCCGCAGGTTGCCGTCTGCGGGAAGAAGAACGAGCCGACCTTCTGCATCCGCGCCCAGCCTTCCTTGTCCTTGGCGGGCAATGGCGGCCAGACCAGGCCGCGCGGCGAGGTCTCGGCTTCCTTGGCGGGGCCGGTGATGGTGGTGCCGAAGGCGGCGTCGGTGTCGTTGTTGATCAGGCCTTTCCACATCGCGCCGTAGCTCGCGAACTCGACGACCTTGACGTCCTTCTGCGTCAGGCCTGCGAAGGCGAGCACCGCGAGCGAGTTCTGGTTCAGCGCGGGCGAGCCGACCACGAAGCCGACGCGCTTGCCTTTCAGGTCTTTCAGATCTTTCACGCCGCTATCGGCTGCGACCCCAAGCGAACCGCAATTGCAATCGACGCTCGAGAGCATGATCTGGAGCGGCTGCGGGCCCCATTCCTTCGAGCCGAACTCGAACACRCCTTCCTGCGCGAAATAGGTACCTGATCCCATCGCCGATGACGCCGCGCGCTTGGCGCGCAGTGGTGCAAGCCGCGCGACGTCGTTGCCTGCGGGCAGCACGCGCACATCGGTGCCGTATTTGTCCTTCATCATCTTGCCGACGCCAACCGCGATGTTGAATCCGGCGGTTCCGGTGTCATAGGCGGTGAATGTCAATGTCGGCGGCAGCTTGATGTCTTCGGCGATTGCATAGCGTGTAGACGCAAAAGAAATGCCCGCAACCAAGGCAGGCGCGAGCATGGTCAGCCCACGAAGCATGTTTCCCTCCAATGATCCTCGCGTTTGCCGCGAAGAGTTTCATTCTTTGTTTGAAACAGATTTTTGTTTGAAGCAGATCATGTCATCGCGATCAGGCGATGGCAACGCCGTACCRCGAACGCGGCGATGAGGCAGACAGATTGTCGCGGAATCCACGGATAATGCAGTCAGTTCGCGACGATCGCGATCGCCTGTCCTTCGGCGACGACATCGTCGAGCTTGACGAGCAGCGATGTGATCGTGCCGCTCGCAGGCGAGGGCACAGGTATCTCCATCTTCATGGCCTCGACGACTACAACGTCATCGCCATCAGCAACGGTTCCTCCAACTTGCACGGGAGTTGCGCAGATGCGACCCGCGACCTCCGTGACGATCTTAATTTCTGGCATGCCATCGCCTTTTTGTTGTCGTTGCAAAATGCCTGAGGTAGCGTCGTCTGCAAGTGGAATTTAATTCCGCAGAGCGGAACGAACGGTAGGGAACATGGGACGACGATCGGAGCGGTTAAGCAGGCAAGGTGCGCTCGCTGGCGATGCCGGCGAGGGTGATGTCATCCAGGTGGTGTCGCGCGCGTTCGACGTGTTGCGATGCTTCGAGGGCCATGAGGCCCGACTCGGCAATCTCGAGATTTCAAATCGCTGCGGCCTGCCGCGCTCGACGGTGTCGCGGCTCACGCACACGCTGACGCGGATGGGGCAACTCGTCTACCTGCCGCGCGACCAGAAATATCGCATCGGTCCGAGCGCAGTGGCGATGAGCGCCTCGATGATGAAGGGCGCGCAGCTGCGCAGCATGATCCGGCAGCGGCTGCAGGAAGTCGCCGAGCAATTGCCTGGCACTGTCGGCTTCGTCGTCCCCGATCGCTTCCATCTGGTCTATCTCCAGTTCGCGCGCTCGGCGACTGCGCTCGGCCTGCATGAGGGCACCGGCAGCCGCATCTCGATGGCCTCGACGGCCGCGGGCGCGGCCTACACCGCGGCGCTGGCGCCTGAAGTCGGCGATGCCTTCATTACAGACATGGAACGGGAAGCGCCCGAAGCTGCAAAGATCCTGCGGCCCCGCATCGAGGCCAACAGGCAGTCGTTGCTCGAGCGCGGTTATGTCACGGCCTGCGGCCTGTGGAGCCCGCACATCAACGGCCTCGCGGTGCCGATCTGGTCGCCGCAATACCAGACCTTCGTCGTCATCACGATCGGGCTGCTGTCGTCGATGTATGACGAGCAGCGTCTGCATGCTGAAGTCGCGCCGTTGATGGTCGCGCTCGGCCGCTCGCTCGGAAGCCTGATGGAGGGCGCGGAAGGCGACGTCTTCAACAACCGTATCTCGCGTAAACCGGTCGCAATGGCCGTGCACAACAATAACAAGCCGATCAATTCGGAGGGAGTGAATGAACTGGAAGCCGGAACTCGACGAGCTCGCCCGGCGCGAAGCCTTCGCGCGGGAGATGGGCGGCGTTGACAAGGTCAAGCGTCAGCATGACCAGGGCCGACTGACTGTTCGGGAGCGTATCGACAAGCTGATCGACAAGGGCAGCTTTCACGAAA
This sequence comes from Bradyrhizobium sp. 2TAF36, assembly GCF_052114925.1. NCBI lineage: Bacteria > Pseudomonadati > Pseudomonadota > Alphaproteobacteria > Hyphomicrobiales > Nitrobacteraceae > Bradyrhizobium > Bradyrhizobium sp. 2TAF36. The sequence continues at coordinate 82,696 of NZ_JBFRFR010000016.1, forward strand.
TCGGTGCCGTCTCCGGAATCGGTGAGTACGATTCCAGCGGCGAGCTGCAGAAATTGACGCCGGCGAACTGCGTGTTCGGCCGCGCGCGTGTCGAGGGCCGCACCGTGGTGGTCGTCGGCGACGATTTTACCGTGCGCGGCGGCTCGGCCGATGCGTCGATCTCGGCAAAGCCGTTGATGGCGGAGGAGATGGCGCATGATTTCCACCTGCCCATCGTCCGCATCATCGAGGGGTCCGGCGGCGGCGGCTCGGTCAAGACCATCGAGACCAAGGGCGCGGCCAATCTGCCGGGCGGCATTGGCGGCACGCGCTGGTATCGCTTCACGACGGAGAATTTGTCGCGCGTGCCGGTCGTCGCGCTCGGCCTCGGCTCGGTCGCTGGCCTTGGCGCGGCACGCCTTGCCGCCAGCCACTATTCCATCATGACCCGGAAGTCCGCGATGTTCGTCGCGGGGCCACCGGTGGTGAAGGCGCTGGGGCAGGACCTCACCAAGGAGGAGCTCGGCGGCGCCGACATCCAGACTCGCGCCGGCGCGGTCGATCACGCCGTCGATACGGAAGAAGAGGCGTTCGCCTGCGCGCGACGTTTCCTCTCTTATCTGCCGTCATCGGTCTATGAGCTGCCGCCGACCTTGCCCTGCACCGACAATCCGGAGCGCACCGAAGAAGCGCTGATGAATGCGGTGCCGCGCAACCGCAAGCAGGTCTACAAGATGCGGCCGATCGTCGAGCAGGTCGTCGACAAGGGCTCGTTCTTCGAGGTCGCCAAGAATTTCGGTAAGCCAATCATTGTCGGTCTCGCCCGGCTCGAGGGCAGGGCGGTGATGGTGCTTGCGAGCGACAGCTTTCACTACGGCGGCTCGTGGACCGCGGATGCGTGCCAGAAGGTGGTGCGCTGGGTCGACTTCGCCGAAACCTTTCACCTGCCGATCGTCTATCTCATGGACTGCCCGGGCTTCATGATCGGCCTCGATGCCGAGAAGGCGGCCACCATCCGCCACGGCGTCCGCGCCATGGCCGCGGTCAACCAGACCACCGTGCCCTGGTGCACCGTGATCCTGCGCAATGCCTTCGGTGTCGCCGGCGTGGTGCATCAGCCGGCCGACCGCTTCTCGATCCGCTACGCCTGGCCGTCAGCCTATTGGGGCTCGCTGCCGCTCGAAGGCGGCATCGAAGCCGCCTACCGCGCCGACATCGATGCGGCCGAGGACAAGGCGGGCAAGCTCAACGAGATCCAGGAACGGCTGAACAAGCTACGCTCGCCGTTTCGCTCCGCCGAAAAATTCTGGGTCGAGGAGATCATCGATCCCCGGAAGACGCGGTCGCTGCTATGCGAGTTCGCAAGGCTGGCCGAGCCGTTGCGGAAGGCGGGGCCGCCGGAGAACATGACGATCAGGCCGTAGGTTGCGGTCATTGCGAGCAACCGGGCGCGCGAAGCGAAGTCCCGATGACGGGCTCCGCGAAGCAATCCAGACTTTACCCGCGGAGGCCGTCTGGATTGCTTCGTCGCTTCGCTCCTCGTGGAGCGGCGCGGTGAAAGTCGTGATGGATGGAACCATTTCCGGCGCGGTGCATTCAAACGCGCATGAGGAACCTGTATTTCGGCATCGGGGCTCTCGCCGCCGCGCTGGTTCTCTTTACGGTTTGGCTGGGCCAGCATGAACGGGAGGCATCAATCGATCGCCTCGAGCAATGGGTGATTCCACGCCCGCCACCTGAGCGCTAAAGGAATCGCGGGCGTCACTGACGGCCCTATCGAAATACCCGCAAACACATTCGTTGTAAGCCGCCACGGAAACGGCCACGCCTTCGGCCGGACAGATCGACATTTTAGACCTGCCGGGGATGTCACTGCCGCCGGTCTTCAGCGGCAGCGACATGAGGATTGACGATTAGCGCTTGGGCAGCGAGGCCATCACTTCGCCCGCGTCGCCATCCTCCAGACAGGGTGTGACGGTCAATGGGAGCAGGTCAGCCCACTGCGCGAGCCAGCGATACATCGCCTTTGGATCGCTCGATTCAGAGATCGCAAATCCCTGTCCGTTCATGCCATGCCACCGGCCCAGCATCTTGACGCCTTCGGGTGGCGCTCCGCCGGTTTCCAGAAAACGGCTGACGGCTGCATTGAAGGTGCCTTGAGGTACACTCCAGGTTGTAATGAATTTCATGCGATTCTCCCATAATCTGAATTATTGGATGAATGCTGCGGCTGCGCCGCCCGCGCACAATAGCGCTGGCATGTCGAATAACAACGGCGAATGAAGCCGTGGGTTAGTGCGGTGGAGGCGCCGTAGCGGACTTGGTCGTGTGTCACCGGCGTCCGCCGGAGAACATGACGATACGGCCGTAGCGGCGCGAACGGGGAACTCATTGGGGCTGCCGACCTATCCCGTCTCTGATAAGATCATCTCGGGAATGAGACCGGGAGGGCTCGCTCATGTCGGCTGTCGATGCGAAGATCGTCCGCACCATGTGTCCGATGAACTGCCACCCGACGTTTTGCGGAATGCAGGTTGAGGTCGAGAGCGGTCGGCTCAAGACGCTGAGCGGAGACAAGGATAATCCGGACAGTGCCGGGTTTCTTTGCGTTCGCGGGCGCGCGACCAGCGAGATCTTCGGCAATCCGAAGCGACTGCTCTACCCCCAGATTCGCGACGATCGCCGCACCGACATCTGGCGCCGCGTAAGCTGGGACGAGGCGCTGGATTTCATGGCGAAGCGGATGCGGTCGGCTGGGCCCGAGGCGGTGGGTCTATGGGCGGGGCATGGCGGCTTCACCGTGGGGAGTGCCGTGACGGTGCAGTTGATGCAGCGTTTCGCGCATATGTATGGATGCCAGAACTGGCATCCTGCAATGGTCTGTTGGGGGCTTGGCGGTTTTGGAGTGGGTCTGACGGGCGCGCTCAAGGTCAATACCAAGGAGGATATGGCTGAGAACTCGAACATGATCGTGCTTTGGGGCGCGAACATTTCGAGTCAGCCCAATACCGCCCGTCATATCGTCGCGGCTCGGCGTCGCGGGGCAAAAGTCATCACGATCGATGTAAGGAGAACGGAAGCGGCGGCTCAATCGGATGAAGTTTTCCTGATCCGCCCTGGATCGGACGCTGCGTTCGCTTTGGCCGTCATGCACGTCATCGTCACTGAAAAGCTCTATGACTCTGAGTTTATCGAAGCGCATACCGTCGGCTTCGCGGAATTGTCGTCTCACGTTCTGCCCTTCGCGCCGGCCTGGGCAGCAGCCGAGACCGGTCTTGAGGAAGGCCAGATTGCGTCGTTCGCCAGAGCGTACGCGTCCACGCGACCAGCCATGATCCTTCTCGGCGGCAGCTCCATGCACAAGAGTGCCAACGGCTGGCACGCGGCGCGTGCGATCAGCTGTCTGCCGGCGTTGACCGGCAATTTTGGGGTTGCAGGCGGCGGTCTCGGCCCACGTCATGGCGCCCACAGTGCGACCATGTGCAATCTGAATACGGGTGTGGCACGCGCGCCGGGCAATTATGTTGCCAATCAAATGCCCGACATCGCAAAGGCCTTGTCCGACGGGCAGCTCAAGGTTTTGCTCCTGCTGGGGACCAACATGCTGTCGTCCTTCGCGGACGCCGGTGAAATCTCCCATGGTCTCAACAAGACGGGTCTGGTCGTTTGCGTCGATCTGTTCATGAATGAAACGGCGCGGCGTTTCGCCGATGTGTTGTTGCCTGGAACCGCCTGGCTCGAGGAACTGGGATTTAAGGTGACGAACACGCACCTCTATCTGATGGAGCGTGCACTGGAGCGGGAGGGAGAGACGCGCCCGATCTATGAAATCCTGAGTTCTTTGGCAGACTCCCTCGGGCTTGCTGACTTCTTTCCGTGGGCGTCGATCGAAGAGGTGATCGATGTCATCTTGAATGACACGACAACCGGCCATGCGACTGTTGCGTCGCTGCGCGCTGCCGGTGGCTTTTTGCCTCTTAACGTGCCCGCGGTCGCCTATGCGGATCGGAAATTCGATTCACCGTCCGGGAAGATCGAATTCTGCTCGCCGCAGGCGGCAAGGCTCGGGCTTCCGCCACTTCCGGTGCACGGCGGCGACCAGGCTTCGCCCTATCCGTTGTCGCTGAGCTTCGGAAGGACGCTGACACATTTTCATTCGTTCTATGACGAGGGCCAGGCTCTCCCGGCATTGGCAAAGCACAATGTCGCCCCGCAACTCTGGATATCGCCGGTGGATGCAGAGGCGCRTCAACTCAGCAACGGGGATGCGATCAGGATTTACAATCAGCGGGGCGAGTTCGCGGCAAAGGCCTGCGTCACCGACGACGTCAAGCCCGGGGTGGTCTGGATGCGCGATGGCTGGGTTGGCCTCAATCATCTCACGTCCGGCGACGCGGTTCTGACCGGAGACGCTCTCAGTCTTTTTCACTTCTCCGTTGGCCAGTCCGACTACGGCGCCCGCGTGGAGGTCGCGCGAAGGCAGGCGTCGTTGTAGACGAGGCTATCCGGCATCCGTCACAGCCGCAGCACCTTGCCTGGATTCATGATGTTCTGCGGATCGAGCGCGCGCTTGATGGTGCGCATGACGTCGAGCTCGGTCTTCGAGCGGTAGTGACTGAGCTCGTCGAGCTTGTCGATGCCGTGCTCCGCCGAGATCGAGCCGCCCATGGAAGTGATGAGATCGTTCACGGCCCGCGTGATGGCGGACGAATATTGGGTCAGCGTCTGCTGATCCATGCCTTTGGGGCCCATGAACGAGAAATGCAGATTGCCGTCGCCGATGTGTCCCAAAGGATAGGGGCGAATGGTCGGAAGAATGTCGAGCACGGCCTTGAGCCCCTGGTCGATGAAGCCGGGAATCCTGGAGATGGCCACCGACACGTCGTAGCTCAGTCCCGGCCCCTCGGCGCGGGAGGCCTCGGCGACGCTTTCCCGGATGCGCCACATGTTGCGCGATTGACCGACCGTCTGCGCCAATGCCGCGTCGAGCACGCGGCCGGCCTCGAGCTGATCAGCGAGAAACTGCTCCAGCTTCTCGGTYATGCCCTCGGTCCCGTCCTGTCGGGCCCGCGAGGACGACCATTCGAGCAGGAGGTACCATGGCGTGTCGGCCTTGAGAGGATCCTGGGTGCCGGGAATATGGCGCAGCACCATGTCGATGGCGCTGCGGCTCATCAGCTCGCAGGAGCCGACATTGTCCCCTGATGCCGCATGGGCTTCGGACAGGATCTCCAGCGCCGCGCGCGGATCGCGGATCGCCAGCCACGCCGTGCAGACGTCCTTCGGCGCCGGCCACAGCTTGAGGACGGCCTTCGTGATGATGCCCAGCGTTCCCTCGGCGCCCATGAAAAGGTGCTTGAGGTCGTAGCYCGTRTTGTCCTTCTTGAGCGCACGCAGTCCGTCCCAGACGTCCCCGTTGGCCAGCACGACTTCGAGCCCCAAGACGAGATTGCGGGCATTGCCATAGCGGAGCACCTGCACGCCGCCGGCGTTGGTCGACAGGTTGCCGCCGATCATGCATGAGCCCTGGGCGCCAAGGCTGAGCGGCAGGAACCTGTCGTGACGGCTTGCGGTCTCCTGAAGCGTCTGGAGAACGCAGCCGGCCTCGACCGTCATCGCGTAGCCGACGGCATCGACGTCCAGCACGCGGTTCATGCGGCCGAGCGACAACACGATGCCGGTGTGCGCTGGCCAGGGCGTGGCCCCGCCCATCAGACCGGTGTTGCCACCCTGCGGCACGATCGCGACGCCGTGCTCATGGCAAAGCCGGACGACCTTCGAGACTTCCTCGGTGCTGCCAGGACGAACGACGGCGCCCGCGCCGCCGACCAGTAGTCCGCGCCAGTCCGTCACGTACGGCTGCTTGCCGTGCTCGTCCTCGATCAGGCCCTTCTCGCCGACGATCGCGCGCAGCGCATCGCGCATCCGGGCGGTCAAAGGAGCGGTCGGGATGGTGGGTAGGGAGGACGGGAAGGCAGCCGGCATTTTGTTTCCCCTGGCGCATCTTGGTGTGCACTGCGCACGTAACGTGCGGGGGTATTCTCCACGTTTGCGGCGGGGGAGTCTAATGGCAATATGTCTCGAAGCGGGGGACCGTGGACGAACGCACCGAGCAGGTACCCGTCACCGACGGAGCTTGGTCTCGGCCGAGCGGAATCCTAGTGGATGATCTGGTTCAGGAAACCCTTCGCCCGTTCCGTGCGCGGAGCCCGGAAGAATGTCTCCGGATCCGCTTCCTCCACGATGCTTCCGCGATCCATGAAGACGACCCGATCGGCGACCTCGCGGGCGAATCCCATCTCGTGCGTCACGCAGACCATCGTCATTCCGTCTCGCGCCAGCTCGACCATGGTGTCCAGCACTTCCTTGACCATCTCGGGGTCGAGAGCAGATGTCGGTTCGTCGAACAGCATGATCTTGGGCTGCATGCACAGCGCCCGCGCGATGGCGACGCGTTGCTGCTGGCCACCCGACAATTGCGCGGGATACTTGTCCGCCTGATCCTGGATGCGGACCTTCCGCAGCAAGCCGAGTGCGCGATCGCGCGCTTCCGCCTGCGAGATGCCGCGAACCTTCATCGGAGCCAGCATGCAGTTCTCGGCGACCGTGAGGTGCGGAAAGAGGTTGAAGCTCTGAAAGACCATCCCGACCTCGCAGCGCACGCTGTTGATGTCGGCCATGCGATTGCTCAATTCGACACCGTCGACGACGATCCTGCCGCCGTCGTGTTTCTCGATATGGTTGATGCACCGGATGAGCGTCGACTTGCCGGAGCCCGAGGGGCCGCACAGCACGATCTTCTCGCCCTTGCCGACCCTGAGATTGACGTCGTTCAGCGCATTGAATGCGCCGAATCGCTTCATCACATTCTCGACGAGGACGATTGCACTGGGCTGCGTGGCATTGCTGACAGTCGCTTGAGGCATGTTTGTCTCCCGAATACAAGGCCGTTTGGTATCCCGATGATCATCGTGCCGTGGCAAGGCCGTATCGCTTGCGAAGGGTGGCGACGCACTGGGAGGCCGCCGAGCTGATGGCGAGGTAGGCCACCGCGACGACGAGGTACATCTCGACGAGACGTCCATTGAGCTGTGCGAGCTTGGAAGCCGCGCCCAGAAGATCCGTCAACGACAGCACGTAAACGAGAGACGTGTCCTGAAACAGGATGATCGTCTGGCTCAGGATGATCGGACTCGCCACGCGAAGGACTTGCGGCAGAACGACATGGCGGTAGGTGTCGTAGGTCGACAGCGCGAGCGCCTGGCAGGCCTCGAACTGCCCCTTGTTCACGGCCCGCAGTCCGACGCGGATGATCTCGGAGTAGTAGGCGGCTTCAAACAAGCCAAAGGTGATGAACGCCGTGTAGGTCGCCCCGATCGGGATCGGGCGGCCGTTGCCGCTCAGGTGCCCGAGCACGATCGGCACCAGGAAGAAGAACCAGAAGAGAACCAGGATCAGCGGGATCGACCGGATGATCGCGACGTAGCCGCGGACGATCTGGGCGAACACCGGGACCTCGAAGTGCTGTACCAGCGCGAGACAGGTTCCGAGCACCATGCCGATGGCGAATGCGGCCGCCGTGAGCGAAAGCGAGAACAGCAGGCCCGACCAGAGATAAGGCCACGACTGCGCGACGATCGAGAAATCGAGGGTATTCATTTCACGGTCTCCATGGCGCCAGGCAGAGCGCTGCCTTGCTGCATGTCGGCGGCGAGATCCTGTTCAGCAGTAAGCTTCACCGGGGTGCTACCCGGAATCCTGACGGCCTTGTCGATGAGCGTCATGATCTGATACGCAACCAGCGCCAGGCAAAGATAGATGATCGTCGCCGCGCCGAATGCCGAGAATGTCTGGAACGTTGCCTCGCTGATCTGGCGCGCCTGTGCGGTCAGCTCCATCAAGCCGATCGTGAGTGCGACGGAGGTGTTCTTGTATATTCCCATCACCTCGCTGGTGAGGCTCGGCACGATCAGGCGCAGAGCCTGCGGCACGACGATGTACCGATAGGTGAGGTAGCCACTGAGGCCGAGAGCGTTGGCGGCCTCGATCTGCCCCTTCGGAAGCGCTTCGATGCCGGCCCGGACCTGCTCGGCTATCCGCGACGCCGTGTAGAGTCCGAGGCAAAGGAGAGCCGGGAAGAACGATGCCCAAGGCGGCGGCATCTGCTTGATGGCATTTCCGAGCGCGGTCGGCACCACCTCCGGGAAAACGAAGTACCAGAGGAACATCTGCACCAGGACAGGGATGTTTCGGAATATCTCGACGTAGAGCCGGGCCGGAATCGAGACGAAACGATTCTGGACAGTGCGGCCCACGCCGACGAACACGCCGATACCGAAGGCGATCCACCAGCCGAAGAAGGCCAGAGCCAGGGTCCAACCGAGACCCGACAGAAGCCAGTCGATATAGCGCTGGCCGTCTGCCGCCTGTTCAAAAAGCACTCCGAACATCGCGAGCCTCCGGGTTGCAGGTGCKGACGAGGATGACTTTCCGGGACGATCAGCTCCGTCAATCAGTCGACGGCATCGCTGGGATGTGCGATCCGCTCCATCAACTCGTCGGTGAGCGGGAATGCGAGGTTCTCACCCTTGGGCGGGATCGGCCTGGTGAACCATTTCGCGTAGGTATTCTCGAATTGGCCGGATGCCATCTGCTTGGAGAGAACGTCGTCGACGAGCCTCTTGAAGCCGGCATCGCCCTTGGTGAACATCAGCCCATAGTAGATCTTCGCGTAACCCTCGGAAAGGAAGAGGAGCGCGTCCGGATTCGGCGCCGCAGCCTTGAGCCCGGCGAGAAGGATATCGTCCTCCATGAAGGCGACGGCGCGGCCGGTGTTTAGCATGAGGAAGGACTCCGCATGGTCCTTGGCCTGGACGATGTTGAGGCCGAGCTGCGCCTTGGCGTTGACGCTCTGCGCGAAACCGACCGCGTTGGAGCCTTGCGTGGCGACAACCGTCTTGCCTTTCAGGTCGCCGGCGGTCTTCACGCCACTGGCGGCCTTGACGAGCCAGCGCGGCTGGCTGACGAACGTTGCGACCGAGAACGAGACCTGTTCCTGCCGCTTCTTGTCGTTGGCGGTGCCGCCGCATTCGATGTCGACAGTCCCGCTTTGGATCAGGGGAATCCGGTTCGAGGAGTTTACCGGCGTGTAGTTGACCTTCAGACTGGGCAACTTCAGCTCCTCCTTGATGCGATCGACGATCGCCGCGCAGAGGTCGAGCGAGAAGCCGATCGGCTTCTGGTCCGGCCCGAGGTACGAGAACGGTATCGAAGCCTCACGGTAGCCGATCGTGATCGATCCGCTGGATTTGACCTTGTCGAGCGTCGGGCTGTCGGCTGCCGCGGCCGGGCTTGCGTTGACAGCCAGGAGCGCCGGGAGAAGTCCCAATACCTGAACGAGCTTCTTCATGGTCTTTGCCTTCCGATCGTTTGTCAAACTCAAGCTGCGACGGACGGGCGTCCGAGCCCTCGCCGGCGGATGACGTCGATCAGCCGATCGATGTCGGTGGCGGTGTTGAACATGCCGAGCGAGACGCGAATGCCATCTCGTTCGGGCGACACGCGCACGCCGTTCTCCTCGAAATGGCCGAGCCAGTCTGCCGCGGGCAGGGCGATGACGTAGATGTGCGGAGCGCGATGCTTGCGCTCGCGCGGACCAACGAGGCGGACGCCCAGCTCGTCCAGGCGTGCAATCAGGTGATCGCCGAGATCGAAGCAGTGGTTCTGGATGTTCTGCACCCCGATCTGCTCGATCATGTCGAGCGAAGCACCGAGGGCGTGGACTGCGGGCAGGTTGAAGTTGCCGAGCTCGAAGCGCCTGGCGGCCGGCGAGGGCGCCATCCCGTCGGCACGCGCGATGAGATCGCTCGGGATCTCGGCGAGGCTCGCAGCCGCCAGATAGGTCGGCTCGAGCTCTTTGAGCGTCTGGTCCCAATAGAGCAGCCCGAGCCCTTGCGGAACCAGTAATCCCTTGTGGCTGCCGGAGCCGATGAAGCTTGCGCCGATCGCCTTGGCGTTAACAGGCACGACTCCGATGGCCTGCATCACGTCCACCACGAAGTGGAGTTTGTTCCTGACGCACATCGCGCCGACGCTCTCGATGTCAAAGCGGTGACCGGCGTGAAAAGTCACATGCGACATCGAGATCGCACGCGTCCTTTCGTCAATGAAGGGAGCAAAGCTGTCGGCGTCGACGACTTCCGTCATCGGGATGAAGCGGACCTCGACGCCTTTCCGTTGCAGATTGAGGAACGCGTAGGCGTTGTTCGGATGATCGCCGTGGATCATCAGAACGTTGTCGCCGGCGCGCAGCGGCAGTGCATTTGCCGCAATGTTCATGCTTTCCGACGTGTTTTTCGTGAAGGCAATCTCGTCCGCCGTCACGCCGAGAAAGCGGGCGACCTTGGCACGGGTCTGCTCGACCCGATCGAGCCAGATGCTCTTCGGACCGGCTGTCTCGAAGCCCTCGCGCAGGAAAAGCTCGATCGCGGCCTTCACGGGACGCGCGAGCGGCGTTTGAAACCCGGAATCCAGATAGACCATCCGTTCGACGGCGGGGAATTCCTTCCTCACGGCGTCCACGTCGTAATGACGAGACATGCACATCTCCTGTTGAGCGCGCCGGCAGAACTTGGCTCCCGGCCAAGCGGCGGAGCGCGATTTTCGGAACGGCGAGACCGCACTGCACAATTTCTGGTCAATCGCCGGTGACGCCAAGAATATGAGCTTTCAGGATTTCGACAATCTATTATGTCGAATTTCAATAGGTTTTATTCCGAAAAATGATAATACTCGGCGTTGATCTTGATTTCACTTCCAGTTTTGGCCGGGTGGGACATGACGAAGCGAATTGGGAAGGAAGGACCGTTGGATCGGGCTTTCGCGATCGTTCGGCATGTTGCCGACCAACGCAAAGCCGTCTCGGCCGCGGAGATCGCAAAGGCTCTTTCGCTGCCGCTTCCAACGGCACACAGGTTGATCGGAAATCTCGAAGACCGCGGACTGCTTCAGAAGGCGTTGGGTACCAAGCGGTACGTTGTGGGCAACCAGCTCGTCACACTGTCCACCACCGTCATCGGCGCTGCATTTCGCACCGCGCGGCGGCATGCGGTGCTTCGGGCGGTCGCGGGAGAAATCGGCGAACAGTGTGAGATCGGCGTCGTACGCGACAATTTCGTTGCCTATGTCGACAGCGTTCGCGTTTCGGAGCCGCAAGGTCTTCAGTTCAATCCGGGGGAAGCGGCGCCGTTACACTGCACGTCGACCGGAAAGATCTATATGAGCAGACTGCCCGAGCGGATCCGGGCGAAGCTGTGCCGCGCGCTACCCCTGACCAAATTCACCGAAACGACGATCGTCGATGTCCACGCGCTGATGAAGGTTCTCGAGGAGACGCGACAACGCGGCTGGGCCAAGACAAACGAAGAGTACGTCAAGGGGGTGGTGGGGTGCGCCGTCCCCATTCTGTCACCGGATCGGGAATTGATCGCTTGCCTCGGCGTCTCTGTACCGGTGGCCCGCGTGAGCTTCGCCGAACTGGACCGGTTCATAGCGCCGCTTCAAAAGGCCGCCGCTCTGCTATCCGACACCATTCTGCAAGTTGAAGACGACGATGGCGCAGATGCCCAATGACGGCATGATGCCTTGGCCTCTGTGCCATAGCCGTCCTTAACCAGACCGACGTGCCTGCTGCGCGGTGATGCTGCGCAGCCCACCGGACGCACCCGCCAGCGCCGGCGTTGAGGCCGTATCGACCGCACCTGAGGCCGCTTACCCCTCAATCTCTGCGATCGCGTTTAACCGACGTTAATGATGTCTTCTCGATATGGAACATCCCACTCCGTTGCACTCCCTGTTTGTGGATTGCCCGTAAGTGTTGATTAAGAAGGCCATATCCATATTCCAGCCTGCGATTGGCGGGCTGACCGGCAGCGGTAATCCCACCGGTTGCCCCGATCAAAAGACTTTAGGAATTGCTCTCTGCCGCCACGACGGCAATCAGGATGAAGGTCATGCTCCGCCGGGTAGTGCTCCGTTTCGCAAGAGACCGGAAGGCCAACATCGCCGTTATCTTCGCCCTCACGATGGTGCCGATCGTCTTTCTCCTGGGCATGACGCTCGACTACACGCAGGCCGTCCGCAAGCGGGAGCAATTGAACGCAGCCGCCGACGCGGCCGCGATCGCAGCCGTGCGGCCGGCGATGCTGACCCAGACCGACAAGACGGTCGTCCAGGCGACCGCCGCAGCCGTCTTTGCAGCGAAGGCGAATCTTCCCGGTCTGACGGCGACGCCGACGCCGACCATCACCGTCACGGATTCCGGCCTCGCACGAAGCATCACGGTTTCGTACACCGCGCAGTCCGTCAATAATTTCCCCAGCGTTCTCGGCAAGCAGACCTGGGACGTCTCTGGCTCCTCAACGGCGAAGGCGTCGAGTGCGCCCAACATGAATTTCTACCTGCTGCTGGACGACTCGCCGTCGATGGCGCTTGCTGCGACGCAGGCCGACATCACCAACATGATCGCGGCCACGAAGAACCAGCCCAGCTACGCGAAGAATTGCTCGTTCGCCTGCCATGAGGCGCGTCCCAACAACGCAACTGCCAGCTCGACGAACAAGGACAATCTCACCGTCGCACGCGCAAACAACATCACGCTGCGCATCGATCTCGTGACCAACGCCGTTACGCAATTGCTGAAGGGACCCTGGACGTGCCCGCAAGCGGGTGTGACGGGCGGCGTCATGCAGTGCATGTCGGCGCTCAACAACACGACCTACAAGGCCGCCATCTACACCTTCGACTACGCCCTCAACACGATTCAGGTGCTGACCACGCCGGACACCGCCGCCACGAAGATCAACAACATTCAGCTCCTGACGGTCGACCACCAGAACTGCCCCATTGTCGATAGCAAGGGCAACTGCACCTACACCACCGACTACGGCACGGATATCTCGGGCGGGCTCACGGGCGTCAACACCGTGATGCCTGCGCCAGGCACCGGCACCAATCAGGCGGGCGATACGCCGCAGGAAGTGGTCTTCCTCGTCACCGACGGCGTCGAGGACAAGCTCATCCCGAAGACGGGGGGCTCCTGCGACCCCAATGCCACCTATGCGCTTCCGACAGCCAACTCGACGACCTTGCGGTGCCAGCAACCGCTCGACACGACGGTCTGCACGACGATCAAGAACCGCGGCATTCGCATCGCGGTCCTCTACACCGAGTATCTGCAGCTGAGCGACAGCTGGTACACGAGCCGCATCTCGCAGTTCAACAATCCATCCTCGTCAACCGGCACGATCGCGACACGGCTGCAATCGTGCGCATCGCCCGGTCTGTATGCGAGCGTGCAGACAGGTGGCGACATTTCCGCGGCGCTGACCAACCTGTTCATCAAGGTTGCATCCAGCACGGCCAGCCTCGTGCAGTAGGGAAGGCGCCATGACCCGACAGGTCACGACAACGAAAAGATGCCGCAACCGCTGGGCCGCCTTCGCCGGCGATAGCCGCGGAGCCACGGCCGTCGAATTCGCGCTCGTTGCCGCGCCGTTTCTCGCCCTCATCATCGCGCTCATCCAGACGTTTCTGGTTTTCTTTGCCCAGCAGATGCTTGAAACCGTGGTGCGCCAGTCGGCGCGTCTCGTCATGACGGGGCAGGTTCAGTCGGCGCAGATGAACCAGGCGGTTTTCAAGCAGAAGGTCTGCGATCAGATCGTGATCCTGTTCAATTGCAGCGGTCTGATGGTCGACATGCAGGTCGCGACGTCCTGGTCTTCCGCGAACACGGCGACGCCCACGCTGACCTTCGACGGCTCGGGCAATGTGACCAACAGCTGGCAATACAATCCGGGCGATTCCGGCGATATCGTCGTTCTCCGCGTCATGTATGTCTGGCCGGTCGTGCTCGGGCCGCTCGGCTTCAATCTCTCGAACCTTAGCAATGGCAACCGGCTGCTCATGTCGTCCGCCGCGTTCCAGAACGAGCCAGGAGCTACCTGATGATCTCCGCCCTGTCGTCTCGCGCTCGGCAGATGTTGACCGATGTACGCGCTGTTGCAGCGACGGAGTTCGCCATCGTGACGCCGTTCATGCTGGTGCTCTATGTCGGCGGCGTCGAGCTCGGGAACGGGCTCGCCATGAACGTCAAGGTCAGCGCGACTGCGCACAGCGTTGCCGACATGATCTCGCAGAACACGGCCGTCACGTCGACCCAGATGGACGGCATTCTCGCTGCGGCGAGCTCCATCATGGCTCCCTATCCCATCAAGAACGGCAGCACCTCGCTGATGACGATCACGGTCTCCGAGGTCTCGACCGACAGCAATGGCAACGCGACGGTGCAATGGAGCAAGTCGACCAGTACGTCGGGGGCGAGGGCCGCCGGTCAGCAGATGACCTTGTCGTCCTTTACCGCGCCGGGCGGCACCAGCAATGCCAACATCTCGCTCATTCTGAGCGAGGTGTCCTACGACTACGCGCCCAACCTCGGCTTCACGATCGCCGGCACGGTGAAGCTGTCCGACAGCTATTACCTGTTCCCCCGCTGCTCGACGAACACCCCCGCCACGTCGAGTTTTCCCTATTACGACGTGAAATATCCGGCGGCGAAGACCTGCACCTGCGTGCAGCACTTGCAGCAGAAGACCTGTTAGTTTCACGGAACGCGGTCCGAAAGAAGCCGGATGCCGCTGAGGCAACCTTCTGTCCCGATTTCCTCTCGGCCCCTGTGCGCAATTGCGCACAGGGCCGGATGACATTGGGGTGAACGGCTTACGCCGCCACAGTGGCGCGGTCGAGYGCTGCGATCAGCTTTGCGGCGATGGGGTGGTCGGACCGCGGGTTCTGGCCGGTGATGAGCTCGCGGTCCTCGACGACGAAGGGCTCGAAGTCGACGGCACTTCTGCTGACCTCGGCACCGGCAGCTCCCAATGCGTCCGGCATCGTGAAGTAGATCTTGCCGTGCAGGAACTGCTCCTCGATCGGGATCTCTTCCGAGGCGGTGAACACCGTCATCTTATAGCCCGCATATTGCCAGCCCTTGCCGAGCTCGGCGATCTTGGCCTTGTCGCCGGCGATCAGCGCGGCGCGATAGGCCTTGGCCTCAGGCAGGGTGGACAGTGTTGCGATCGGTCCGTGGCAGAGCAGCGCGGTGATCTTCTTCCGGTCATGGAAATATCGTAGGATCTTGCCGAGCTCGGCATCCTGCATGAGATCGACGACCGGACCCTGGCCGCCGGGGACAAAAACGGCGGCATATTGATCCAGTCCTCCGTCCACGATCGCGCGCAACGTATGGACGTTGGTCATCGCCGGGTCCTTGTCGAAGAAGTCGCGTCCCCGCCGGTAGGCCTTCTCGTCGCCGTCAAAATGGGCCGCATGATCGGAGGCCGGATCGATGTACGGTTGCTTGCCGTTCGGCGTCGCCAGCACCACCTCGTAGCCGGCATCGATCACGGCCATCGCCGGCACGACGGTTTCATTGAGGTATTGGCCGGTCGGTCCGGTGCCGCCGCCCTGGATTTCGATACGGGTGGCATTGGAGCCGACAACGAGCACTTTTCCCTTGGGCATGTGATCTCCTGACTGTTGGGTTCATGACCGGCCAGCGGCACCCTCGATCGCGGCAAGGGCTGTCCAGGCCACTTCTTCGTCCTGCTCCACCGAGCCTGCGCTTGTTCGGCGATTACCTGAACACGATCATCTTCTCCGCCGTCATCTCGTGCATCGTGTAGGGAATGCCGCCGACGCCATGGCCGGACACGCGGCGGCCCGCGAACGGCATCCAGTCGGTGCGGAAGGCGGTGTGGTCGTTGATCATCACCGCCGCCGCGTCGAGGCGCTCCGCCGCATCGAGCGCGACCGCGAGATCGCGCGTGAAGATGGCGGACTGGAATGAGACCGGAAGCGAGTTGGCTTCCGCGATCGCGTCGTCGATGCGATCGAACGGATAGACGCAGGTCACCGGCCCGAACACCTCCAGCGTGGAAACCTTGGCATCGCGCGGCGGCGAGATCAGGATCGATGGCTTGAGCGTGGTCTCGCTCAACCGGCCGCCCCCGATCTGTCGTGTCCCGGCCGAAACCGCCTCATTGATCCAGCCTTCGACACGCGCAACCTCCTGCGGCGTAATCAGCGGTCCCACCTCTGTCTCGGGGAGCGTCGGGTCTCCCACCTTCAGGGCCTCGACCCTGGCCGCGAAGCGGTCGACGAACTCCTTCTGAAGCGCGGAATGCACATAGATGCGCTGGACCGACACGCAGACTTGCCCCGCGTGGTAATAGCCGCCCTTGGCGATCGGCTCGATGATCTTTTCGAGGTCGGCGCTGCGGTCGACGATGAGGGGCGCGACACCGCCGTGCTCGAGGGCGCAGCGTGCACCGGGGGTGATGACCGATCGCAGATGCCAGCCGACGCGCGCCGAGCCGATGAAGCTCAGGAAGGCGACGCGCGGGTCGGTCGCRAATTTTTCAGGCAGGCTATGATCCTCCGGGAGGAACGTCTGCACCCAGCCTTCGGGCATGCCGGCTTCGTGGACGAGCTTCACGAGCTCGACGCAGCACAGGGGCGTTGTGCCAGCCGGCTTGACGATGACAGGGCAACCCGTCGCGATCGCCGGTGCGACCTGGTGAACGATCAGGTTGAGGGGATGATTGAAGGCCGAGATCGCTGCGACAATGCCGATGGGTTCCTTGATGGTCCATGCCCGCCGGCCATCGCTTGCGGGCGTCAGGCCCATCGGGACCTCGACCCCGCCGCGGGTCCGCAAAAAATCCGCTGCCGAGCGGATGCCGTCGATCGCCCGATCCGTCTCGATCAACGCATCCGTGAGCGGCTTGCCGCCTTCGCGCGCGATCAGGATACCAAAATCCTGCCGCTTCGCCGAGACCAGATCGGCGAGCCTGTTGAGGATGGCGATCCGCTGGTGCGGCTTCAGCCAGGCCTTTCGGTCCGCGAACAGTTTTCGCGCGGTCTCGAACTTTGCCTCCAGCGCGGCGGCGTCGTCACTGGCGAGCTCGGTGATCTCTTTTCGGTCGAAGGCCTGTACAATCTTGATCATCATTTTCTCCACGCCGTGTTGTGCTCTTCGCCTGGCGTCCACTATGGCATGGGGCGCGGTGTGGCCAATGTCGCGGATTGGCGCTGAGCGGATCCGTCGTGCGATTTGGCAATCGAAGCTCGCTCCCGCGCGAAAGCTGCACCGAGGCTGCGCACTGCGCGCACGCTAATTTCGCCGAGGACAGATGGTCAAGCCGAAGAGATCGACCGGTATCTTGCTTGTGATGACATCGAGACCGCGGGGCTGATGCTTTGCGTCACGTCGTCGAAGGTCAAAATGGATGGGAGGCAACGATAGCATCATGCCCCTGTTTTGCCCGACGAGTCAAGTTTCCTTCGGTTAAACGTAAGTCATTGATCCGCCACGCCCCGGCTACTGTGCATGGGGTTGTTTTCGCAGTTTTGTTTGGAGCGGTTCGTCTGAAGAGCGCCGTTACGCGCTCTCCGTCTCCCGGTGCACGTCGTGCACCACGAGGCCCATGCCTTCGTCCGGCATCTTGATCCAGTCGCGGCGCTTCAGCGTGCGCTTGGTGTCCTCGTAGCCGCTCGTCCAGTGCTCGCGCATCGAGGTGCCCGAGAACTCATGGTCCTTGGCGTCGCCCTCATAGGCCTTCTGCTGGTAGATCAGGTGCAGGATCGCGATCTCCGGCATGCGGCGCAGGCTCGACTTGAGCTGGCGATCCTCGTCGGAGAGTTGCTCGTCCGGGACTTTCGCCAGGGCCTTGTAGAGCAGAACCTTGAGGTTGTGCGTGCGGCGGTAGACGTCGGTGTTGTGGCGCGTGCGCGAGGAATACATGATGTCCTTGTGGCGGGCCATCACATCCTGGATCGAGCGCGGCAGCACGCCCCGTGCGCTGAACAGGTCGACCTGGAACACCAGCGAGTTGAGCGCGTCCTCCTGGTCGAGCAGATGCTGGAGCGGCGTGTTGGAGACGATGCCGCCGTCCCAGAAATGATCGGTGCCGATCCGCACCATCGGCAGCGCCGGGGGCAGGGCGCCGGAGGCCATGATGTGCTCCGGCTCGATCTCGTCATGGGAATTGTCGAAATAGATGAAGTTGCCCGAGAGCACGTTGACCGCGCCGACCGCGAAGCGGACCTTCTTCTCGTTGATGAGATCGAAGTCGACGAGCTCCAGCAGGCTCTCCTTCAGCGGCATCGTGTCGTAGTAGCTGGTGGCGGTGCGCGCGCCGACCGGGCTGAACCAGGGATTGACCTGGTGCGGGGTGAAGAAGCCGGGCTGGCCCATCGCCGACGTCATCCACGCACTGGTGAGATTGCGCCACTGGCGGAAGATGTCGCCGTCGGGCGTGTAATGCCAGATCTTGCGATTGGTGATGCGCTCCCAGAAGATGCGCAGCGCCTCCAGCCGCTTCTCCGGCTTATTGCCGGCGATGATGGCTGAGTTGATCGCACCGATTGAAACACCGCAGACCCAGTCGGGCTCGATGCCGGCTTCGTGCAGCGCCTGGTAGACGCCGGCCTGGTAGGCGCCGAGCGCGCCGCCACCTTGCAGCACCAGCGCGACGCGGTCGCAGCGTTCGGGGCGCCAGCCCCGTGCGGGAGGCTGATGCGTCTGATGAGCCGGTTGCGACGTGCGGGCGTCCATGGGTGCCTCCTAGCGTGGACCAAACGATTGCGTCCGGCAGTGACGGCGTGATGACAATTTCAGCGCCGATGCATCGTCCGCATGCAGGCCGACCGCAGCGGGAATGGCGGGAGGTCGTGCGCCTGACGGAAATCCTTCACATCGCGGTCAATGACGGCGGCTAGCAATTTGCGATCCAGGCCTGACGCCGCCGGGCGGGCATCGCACACAGGAGATCAGGATGCGCAGGGAAGACGTGCTGAGACTTCCGTCCATGCCGGCGGCGGGGCCGAGCTATCCGGCCGGGCCCTATCGCTTCGTCAACCGCGAATTCCTCGTCATCACCTACGAGACCGATCCGGAGCTGATCCGCGCCGGCCTGCCTGAGCCGCTGGAGCCGATCGACCAGCCGATCGTGCATTACGAATGGATCAAGATGCCGGACTCCTCCGGCTTCGGCAGCTACACCGAATCCGGCCTCGTCATTCCGGCGCGCCTCAACGGCGAGGAAGTCAATTTCGTCTCGCAGATGTATCTGGATGATGATCCGCCGATCGCGGCGGGCCGCGAGATCTGGGGCTTTCCCAAGAAATACGCCCATCCGAAACTCGAGATCGTCAAGGATACGCTGACGGGCACGCTGGAATATGCCGGCCAGCTCGTCGCCATGGGCACGATGGGCTACAAGCACGAGAGCATGGCCGGCAACGGCGATCGCACCCGTGCGACGCTGTCGAAGACGCAGATCAATCTGAAGATGATCCCGGGCGTCGACGGCCGTCTCGAAGTCTGTCAGCTCGTCGCGATCAACCTCATCGACATCGTGCCGAAGGGCTCCTGGATGGGGCCCGGCCGGCTGCATCTGGTGCCGCATGTCAACGCACCGGTCGCGGATTTCCCGGTTCGCCGCTGCCTGGGCGCGCACCACTACATCGCCGATCTCACGCTGCCATTCGGCCGCGTCGTGCACGACTACGTCAAGGAGGCCGAGGCGGTGGCCGCGACGGGGCTGGCCGCGGAGTAGGGCGGCACCATCATCAAACTGTAACAAAGCCGTAATTGAGTACCCGTGAGAGGTCCGGAAGATGCCGTCAGCCATCTTCCGGAGCGGGGCATTTGTTGACGGTTGGGGTTGGCCATGGCTGAGCCGGCGAAGCTTGTCAGCGCGATATCGGATTCCGTGCCGGCCATTCCCGGCCTGGTCTGGGCGTTCCGGCTGCACCGCGACGGCAGTGCCGAGGCGCTGCCGATCGACCAGCCGATCGAGTTCAGCCATGACGGCCGGCTCTGGCTGCATTTCAACCTGACCGATGCGCGCGCACGGCCCTGGATCGCAGCGTCACAGCTGCCGCCGCTCGCGCGCGACCTCCTGCTGTCCAACGACACTTTCCAGCAGCTTCACGTCATCGACCATAGCGTTTACGGCGTCTTCTCCGATCTCGTGCGCGACATCGACAGCGCGACGGAAGAGACCGCGTTCCTGCGTTTCGCCATGACCGAGCATCTTCTCGTCAGCGGCCGGCATCAGGCGCTATGCTCGGCCGATGCGACGCGCCGCGTGCTCGAAGGTGGCTACCGCGTCGACAACGTCGCCCATCTCCTGGAAAAGATCGTCGACGAGGTCGCCGACACGCTGGACCGGATGACGGACAAGCTCGGCCAGGAGATCGACGACATCGAGGAACGGATTTTGGCCGACGACGCCAAGCCGGAGATGCGCCGCAATCTCGGCCGGCTGCGTCGGACTTGCGTCAGGTTGCATCGCCAGCTCACTGGCCTGCGCGTGCTGTTCCACCGGCTCGATCAGAAGAACACCGATCATCTCGCGCCGGCCTTGCGCATCCACGCCGGCAAGCTGGCGCAGCGGCTGGACGGGCTCGATCACGACATCGTCGAGCTCCGCGAACGCAGCCGCCTGCTCGAGGAGGAGCTGCGCTTCAAGAACGAGGAGGAGAGCAACCACCACCTCCACACGCTCTCCATCGTGACCTCGCTGCTGCTGCCGCCGACCCTGATCACCGGCATCTTCGGCATGAACACCAAGGGCCTGCCGCTCACCGATGTCGAGAGCGGATTTCTCTGGGCGGCGCTTCTGATGGCCTCGTCGGTGGGGGCAGCCTATCTGTTCATGCGGCGCACGGGTATCTTCAGGTAGCGTACGCAGCCGGTATCAGCCGTGATCGGGACGTCCCACAGATTTCCGCTGCGAAATGCGGCCGCGATCGTGCTGGCCTCAACGGTGGCGAGCACCGGCGCGTTCGCCGGCGCCAAGGACGAAAGCGCGGCCGAATGGCTGGCGCCAAAATGGTTCAACGAATGGCATGACGGACTCGCCAACAAAGGCCTGAATTTCGGCGCCACCTATATCGCCGACAACATCACTAACGTCTCCGGCGGCGTGAAGCGTGGCGCCATCCATTTCGGGCGCCTCGATCTCTCGGTCGATGCCGATCTCGACAAGCTCGTCGGCTGGACCGGCGGCCGCTTCTACGCCAATGCGTTCGTGATCTACGGGCAGGGACTGAGCCGCAACTACGTAATGAATCTCGCCACCATCAGCGAGATCGAGGCATTGCCGGACCAGCGGCTCTACAACGCCTATTTCGAGCAGAGCTTCTTTGGCGATCGCCTGAACATCAGGGCCGGCCAGCAGGCCGCCGACGTCGAGTTTTTCGACAGCCAGACCGACGACCTCTTCATCAACGGCACCTTCGGCTGGCCCGCGATCAAGGCGAGCAACCTTCCGGCCGGCGGCCCGGCACCGCCGATCGCTGTGCCCGGTATCCGCATCAAGGCGGCGCTGACCGACAACATCACCGCGTTCGGTGCGGTGTTCAACGGCGATCCGTCAGGTCCGGGCGATCAGGATCCGCAGCTGCGCGACCATCATGGCCTGGCGTTCCGCGTCAACGATCCGCCGTGGGTGATCGGGCAGGTCCGCTTCAACTACGACATCGATATCGGCGGCCGGCCGCTCGCCGGCAATTTCACGCCGGGCGCCTGGAAGCATTACGGCTCGTTCGACAGCCAGCGTTTTACGGCCGAGGGGCTCTCGATCGCCGATCCCGGCGGAAGCGGTGTACCTGCAAGACTTCGCGGCAATTACGGTATCTTCGCCGTCATCGAGCAGGTGCTCTATCGCCCGCCGGAGGTGAAGGACAACAGCACGTCAGCCTCGATCCCGGGCGTCACCGCGTTCGGCCGCATCGCCTACAGCCCGCCGGACCGCAATCTGATCGACCTTTATGTGGACGGCGGCATCGGCTTCGTCGGCTTCACGCCAGGCCGTCCGCCCGATCGCTTCGGCGTGGCAATGGCCTATATGCGGATTTCGAACACCGCGCGCAATCTTGACATTGATACGCAGGCTTCCACCGGCATCCAGAGTCCGGTGCGCAGCAACGAGACGCTGATCGAGATGATCTATGAGGCGCATATCAAGCCGGGCTGGCTGATCGCGCCTTACTTCCAATACGTGTTCCGCCCCTCCGGCGGCATCCCCAATCCGAACGATCCGACCGGCGTGTCGCGGATCGGTGACGCCGCAGTGTTCGGCGTCACCACCACGATCAGGTACTAGGCCATCGCCGGCTTCGGCTCGGCCTTCGGTTGCCGCGACAGCGCCAGCACGATCAGCGAGGCGAACACGCAGAGCGCGCCGGCGATGAAGAACGCGGGCAGGTAGCTCTCATAGACCGTCCGCGAGAAACCGGCGCCGAACGCCGCGGTGCCGGCGCCGAGCTGATGGCCGGCAAAGATCCAGCCGAACACCAGATTGGCGCGCTCGGGTCCGAATTTCTGCGCGGTGAGCCGCACCGTCGGCGGCACCGTGGCGATCCAGTCGAGCCCGTAGAACATTGCGAACAGCGACAGCCCGTAGAACGAGAAGTCGCTGAAAGGCAGGAAGATCAGCGAGAGCCCGCGCAGGCCGTAGTACCAGAACAGCAAATAGCGGTTGTCGTAGCGGTCCGACAGCCAGCCCGACATGATGGTGCCGAAGAAGTCGAAGATGCCCATCGCGGCGAGCAGGCCTGCCGCCTGCACCTGCGGGATGCCGAAATCGAGGCACATCGGGATCAAATGCACCTGGACGAGGCCGTTGGTCGACGCGCCGCAGACGAAGAAGGTCGCAAACAGGATCCAGAACGCGCGCGATTTCGAGGCGTCGCGCAGCGTGCCGAGCGCCACGCCCGTGATCGAGCCATGGCTGACCGGCGGGGCCGGCAGGGGCTCGGTGCCTTCGTCGCCGAACGGGCGCAGGCCCACATCGCTCGGCCGGTCGCGCATCGCGAGGAGAACCGCCACGGCGGAGACGCCGAGCGCGATGCAGACGAAGCCGAGCGCGAGCCGCCAGCCGTAACGTTCGGTCAGGCTTGCGAGCAGCGGCAGGAATACGAGCTGGCCGGTGGCGACGCTCGCGGTCATGATGCCGACGACGAGGCCGCGCCGCGCGGCGAACCAGCGCGTCGCGATGGTGGCGCCCAGCACCAGCGCGGTCATACCGGTGCCGATGCCGATCACGACGCCCCACAGCAACACGAGCTGCCAGACTTCAGTCATGCCGAGCGAAAGGACCAGCGCCGAGACCACGATGAGCTGTGCGGTCAGCGTGACGTTGCGCAGGCCGTAGCGGTTGAGCAGGGCGGCCGCGAACGGCGCCATCAGCCCGAACAGGATGAAGCGGATCGACAGCGCGGAGGAAATCTGCGCCGTGCTCCAGCCGAACTCGTGCTGAAGCGGGACGATGAACACGCCGGGCGCGCCGACCGTGCCGGCGCTGATCAGCGCGGTGAGGAAGGTCACGCCGACCATCACCCAGCCGTAGTGGATATTGCGGCGGCCGAGTGTCGCCGCGAGYCAGTTCGAGATCATTGGGCCTCAATGTTTGATGGGCAGGCTTTGAGACACCTGCACGAGCTTGTAGAATGGCACGGGACGTGTCTGTCGAAAATGACAGAGTTCCCTCATTTTCGGACGTTTCTAGGTCAGTGCGTCAGACGCTCCACGGCGATGGCCGTGGCTTCACCGCCGCCAATGCAGAGTGCCGCAACGCCGCGCTTGAGGTTTTGCGCCTCGAGCGCGTGCAGCAGCGTCACGATCAGCCGCGCGCCGGTGGCACCGATGGGATGGCCAAGCGCGCAGGCGCCGCCGTTGATGTTCAGCTTCTCGCGCGGGATGCCGAGGTCGCGCTGCGCCGCCATCGCCACCACGGCGAAGGCCTCGTTGATCTCGAACAGATCGACGTCGCCGGCGCTCCAGCCGACCTTGTCGAGCAGCTTGCGGATCGCCGGGATCGGAGCCGTCGTGAACCATTGCGGCTCCTGGCTGTGGGTGGCGTGGCCCTTGATCTCGGCGATTGCCGGCAGGCCGTTGCGATCAGCCAGCGAGCGCTTCGTCAGCACCAGCGCGGCGGCGCCGTCGGCATTGGCGGAGGAGGCGGCCGGCGTGATGGTGCCGTTGGCGCGGAACGCCGGCTTCAATCCGGGGATTTTCGCAGGATCGACCTTCAGCGGATGCTCGTCATTGGCGACGATGCGCGGGCCGGCTTTCTCGGTGAGCGTGATCGGCGCGATCTCGGCCTTGAACGCGCCGCCCTCAACCGCCTTGCGCGCGCGGCTCAGCGTCTCCATCGCGTAGGCATCCTGGTCCTTGCGGGTGAACTGATAGGCTTCCGCGGTGGCCTCGCCGAAATCGCCCATGGAACGGCCGGTCTCGTAGGCATCCTCCAGCCCGTCCATCATCATGTGGTCGATGATGCGGTCGTGCCCGGCGCGGTAGCCACCGCGGGCCTTGGCGAGCAGATAGGGCGCGTTGCTCATGCTCTCCATGCCGCCGGAAACGACGATCTCGGCCGAGCCTGCGCGGATGATGTCGTGCGCCAGCATGGTCGCCTTCATGCCGGAGCCGCAGACCTTGTTGACGGTGGTGGCGCCGGTGGCGTCGGGCAGGCCGGCCGCGCGCGCCGCCTGGCGAGCCGGCGCCTGGCCTTGTCCGGCCGGCAGCACGCAGCCCATGAAGACCTCGTCGACCTTCTCGGGCGGAAGCTTGGCGCGCTCCAGCGCGGCGTTGATCACATGCGATCCGAGCTTGTGCGCGGCCAGCGGCGACAGCTCGCCCATGAAGCGGCCGAGCGGGGTGCGGGCGGCGGAGACGATGACGACGGGATCGGCGGCTTCGGCCATGATGAAACTCCCAGCGATGACGGAAAAGATTATGATCATCATATGATGCGGCGCAAAAAATGCAACCGCAGCCGGCATGAGAAATTGTCGTGGTTCGGATGAGATTTGGTCGTTCGATTGGAGGAGGGGTGCGGCTTGGGCTGCGGCTAGGGGGACGGTAGCCGCCACACCAAACACTGTCATCGCCCGCGAAGGCGGGCGATCCAGTACTCCGAGACAGCTGTGATGAATCGAGGGGCCGCGGCGTACTGGATGCCCCGCCTTCTGTTTAGCCCGGAGACATGGCTGACACCTGTTCGGACACATCACTGACAGGTTGGCCATTGGTCAAGTCGATCGATGCGACCTGCCAGCTGGCGAAGAAGATTCCGTAGTGGCCGTCACGATCCAGTGGCCGGATGGCAAGGCGTTCGCGGGCGAAGGCCTGGGGAACTTTCCAGAAGCGTCCCTTGAAGGAGATGTAGGGTCTTGTCGATGAGACCCTGCGCACGATCTCGCCGCTGTCGTATTCGACGTTCGGAACGCGGGCCGGCATGGGACGAGCACTTGGCCGGAAGCGATCGGCAGGGACCTGCATATCGAGGCCTTGGTGA
>NZ_JBFRFR010000017.1:0-107743 GCF_052114925.1 Bradyrhizobium sp. 2TAF36
AACGGGCCTCCGCCCCAGCCAACCATGCCCGCCGTACGTCACGCCATCGTCGATCTCATCCTTCGGCCGCCGTCTCAGCAGTGCCCATATTGCCGAAAGCAAATCCTTGAAAAACAGGGGCGCAAACACATTCTGCCAAAGTAGTGCTAACCACTAGCACCGGCCCCGGATTACGCGGAGCCTGTCATCGGGCGGCGCTTTGCGCCGACCCGTTGGCTCCATCCGGGCTACGGGTCTCGCGTAAACCGTCACGCCACAAAGCCGTTTCGCCGCGCGATCCGGGGCGCTAGCATGGCGCCTTTGCGGGGGCGTCTGGAATGCGGTTCATCTTGCTGTCTGTGCTTGCGCTGCTGGTATTGCCGGCGGCACCAGGCTCCGCGCAATCGGGCCCGTCTGACCGCTCCATCGCCGACAGGCTGCCGCTATTTGCCCGAAACAACTGCCAGCAGATCCGCGATCCCGGCAATCAATTGTTCTGCGGTGACGCCGAGCTGGCCGCCGCCGCCGAGAAGCTCGGCACGGCGATCGAGGCGCGGCTCGCCCGCCTGCCCGATCGCCTCCCCGCGATCGAGGAGAATGCGATCTGGATCCGACAGCGCAACCTCGGCTGCGGCATCGTTGGCCAGACCGCGATCCGCGCCGACGATTTCGACCGCGTGAAGGCGTGCCTTCTCAAGGTCACCGAAGAGCGCGCCGCAATAGTGCGTGATCCGGATTTCGATTGTCTCGCGGCCAACACGGCCGCGGGCGCGCTGATCTGCGCGGACCCGTCGCTGGCGCTCGCCGAAACCGAGCTCAACAGCCAGGTACTGGGCCTGATCGGCAGGCTGGACCCGACCGCGGCCCGCTTTGCCTTCGCCGAATACGGCCGATGGACGAGAGAGCGCGATCGCAAGTGCAATCTCGTCGGCAAGGAGAACGTGCCGCTTGCCGAGCTTTCGTCCGCGGAAGATTGTCTCGCCGAGCATCTGAAGCGCAAGACCGAGGAGATCGCCGCCGCCAAGGGCGATCCGAAGAAAGTGTTCGGCCGGCAGGTCGCGGCGCGCTCGCCCGACACCGACGCCGTCGATTTCTGCGCCGCACGGATTCACGCCGCCAATTCGTGCGGCAATTTCCTCCGCATCAACCGCGTCTACGCGCTCGACAGCCAGGTGACCGACCAGGAGGCGCAGGTCACGGGCGAGATCGAGATGGTCGTGCTGGCGCCCTTCACCATGTGCAGCAAGGTCGCTTCCACCTGCACCGGCACCTGCTGGGACCCCAGGACGGGCCGTCCGCAGCCCGGCCTCGGCAGCAAGGAGCGATCCGGCGAAGCCTTCAACGTCACGCGCCGCCTGAGAATCCAGCGGACCTTCGCCTTCGTCAAAGCCGCCGACGGCTGGCGCTGCCGGGAAGACGAGCTCGCGCCGGTGAATTCGGGCRCGGCGGGTGGGGGATCGTAGGTTCTCCCCGTGGCGTGCTTTCTTCCTTCTCCCCTTGTGGGAGAAGGTGGCGCGCACATCGTGCGCGCCGGATGAGGGGTTCTCTCCACTCGCACGACCATTCATGAGGATAGAGACCCCTCACCCGGCTTCGCTCACGCGAAGCCACCCTCTCCCGCAAGGGGAGAGGGTGCACCGTCAGCGCCGCAAGAGCGAAGCCATCAAAACATCAGATTGTCCTTCACCAGCACCCAGCGGCCGTTCTTCACCTGCTGCACCTGGGTGACGGTGGTGGCGAGATGGTTGGTCTTCGAGAACACCGTCGGCGGCGAATTAAAGATATCCTGGAACTTGTCGCCGGACTCCAGCGCGTCGAGCATCTTCTGGCCAGTGAGATCCTTGCCGGCCTTGTTGGCATAATGCGCGAACGTCATCACCGCATTGTAGCCGATGATCGCCTGGGTGTTGGCGTCGGCGTTGAACATCTTCTTGTAATTGACGAGCCAGTCCTTCACCTTTCCCTTCGCGGTGTCTTCGTAGGGAATTTCGAAGTTCGAGGCGGAATACAAGCCTTCCACCACTTCCTTGCCGAGCGCCGGCACTTCGAGCACGTTAACGGGCGTGGCGCCGAGGAAGGTGACGTCCCATCCGAGCTTCTTCGCTTCACCCATCGTGCCGATCGGCTCACGGAGGACCGCGCCGAGCACGACGAGGTCGCAACCGTCGGACTTCATCTTGGCGACCTGCGCGCTGAAATCGGAGGCGCCGCGCTTGTAGCTCGTGATCGAGGCCGGCTGCAGCTTCATGGCGGTGAGCTGCTGGTTGAAGCCGTCGAGCACGTTTTTGCCGTACTCGTCGTCCTGATGCAGGATGCACGGCTTCTTGAAATTCTTTGCCTCTATCATGTATTTGAGCGCTGCGCGTGTGCTCTCGACATAGGGCAGGAGGTTGTTGAACTTCAGCCGCTCCTGCGGCTTGGCCGGATCGAACTTGAAGGTGAACTCGGCCGCCGTCAGCGGGAAGAGCTGAAGCACGCCGGCGTCGAGCAGGATATCCTGCGCAGCGAGCACGGTCGGCGATCCCATTGGTCCCACCATCGCGAAAATCTTGTCGCGCTCGATCAGCTTTTGCGAAGCCAGCACCGCTTTCTTCGGATCGTAGCCCGAGTCCTCGACAACCAGCTTGATCTTGCGGCCCTGGACACCGCCGGCCGCGTTGATCTCCTCGACCGCCATCTTCATGCCGTTGGAGACCGGGACGCCCCAGCCCTTGATCGGCCCCGACAGGTCCTGATGGGTGCCGATGACGATCTCGGATGCCGAGATGCCATCGTTGGTGACCTTGGTTTGCGCCGCGGCCGGCAGACAGGTGAGCACCACGGCGCTCACAGCAAGGCCGAGCGTGCTGAACGATTTCGACATTGACGTCTCCTCTCCTTTGGGCCCGTATGGTGCGAAGGGCGGGGGCCACAGCTCCTTCGCTTTCTCGAACTGGCAGGCTCGTCACGCCACCGCGCGCTGGCGATACATCGCCTCGATCTCGGCAGCGTAACGCTTGTTCACGAAGCCGCGCTTCAGCTTCATGGTCGGCGTCAGCTCCTCGTCCTCCGGGGTCAGCTGGCGCTCGATCAGGTAAAATCTCTTGATGGTCTCGACGCGGGCGAAATTGCCGTTGACGCCTTCGATCTCGCGCCAGATCAGGTCCTGGATCTCCGCCGCGCGGCACAGGCTCGCATAATTGGTGAAGGGGATGTCGTGGTCCTGGGCGAATTTCTCGACATTCTCCTGGTCGATCATCACGAGGCAGGTGAGATAAGGCCGCTTGTCGCCGATCACCACGGCATCCGAGATGTAGGGCGAGAATTTGAGCTGGTTCTCGATCTCGGACGGCGTGACGTTCTTTCCGCCGGAGGTGATGATGATGTCCTTCATCCGGTCGGTGACGCGGACAAAGCCTTCGTTATCGATGGTGCCGACGTCGCCGGTGTGCAGCCAGCCGCGATGGTCGATGGTCTCGGCGGTCTTCTCGGGCTGATTCAGATAGCCCATGAACAGGAAGTCGCCCTTGATCAGGATCTCGCCATCGGGCGACAGCGCGACCTCGCCCCAGGACACGGCAGTGCCGACCGAGCCGAACTTGATGCGTTCCGCCGGCATCATAGTCGCGACGCCGCAGTTCTCGGTCTGGCCATAGACCTCGTGCATGTCGATGCCGAGCGCGAGATACCAGCGGATCAGCTCTGGTGCGATCGGCGCAGCGCCGGTGAACGCGATGCGGCAGCGGTCGAGCCCCATCATGCGGCGGATGTTGCGGAACGCGAGCCGGTAGGCGATGCCGTTGGCGATGCGCAGCGAGAGCGGGGGCGCCCTGCCCTCGATCCGGCAATCGACCATGCGATAGCCGACCTTGATGGCGCGGCGATAGACCCATTGCTGGAGCGGCGTCGCGTCCTTCAGCGCGATCGTGACGGAGGAATAGAACTTCTCCCAGATGCGAGGCACCGCAAAGAAGACGGTCGGCTGCACCTCGCGCAGATTGTCCGGCACCGTCTCCGGGCTCTCGGCGAAATTCATCACCGAGCCGAGTGCGACCGAGATGTAGTAGCCGGCGACCCGCTCGGCGACGTGGCAGAGCGGAAGGAAGATCAGCCGGTCTTCGTCCTCCCGCGCCGAGATGAAATCGTTGGCATGCCGCATCTGGTGCGTCACGCTGCGGTTCGCGTGCATCGCGCCCTTGGGCGGACCGGTGGTGCCCGAGGTGTAGACGAGGATGACAAGGTCGTCCGCGCTGCGGCTGTCGATCATCTCCTGCCACAGCGCCTCGCGGCCGACCATGTGGTTGCGGCCGAGCGCACGGAACTCGTCGAGCGACATCACCATGTCGTCGAAGAAGCCGCTGAGGCCCTCCATGTCGAACACGATGACCTTTTGCAGGGACGGACAGCGCGCGCGGCAGGCGAGCACCTTGTCGAGTTGCTCCTCGTCCTCGGCGAAGATCACCTTGGTCCGGGAATCGTTGACCAGGTATTCGACCTGGGAGGATGCATCGGTCGGATAGATTCCAGAGGAAACACCGCCGGCGCACAAAATCCCCATGTCGGCATGAACCCATTCCGGCACGGCATTGGCGATGACGGAGGCGACGTCGCCGGGCAGAAAGCCGGAGGCGCGAAGCGCGTAGGCGATCTCCTTCGAGATCTCCAGCCACTCGCGCCAGCTGGTCGGCTGCCAGATGCCGAATTTCTTCTCGCGAATAGCCGGCCTGTCGCCCCGCGTCTCGGCGGCGCGCAAGAAGCTCTTCGCGATCGTATCAGCGACCGTCAGCACCGCCGGTCGGGCCATGCGCGTCTCCTCCTTGTCGCTCTCCCCTCCGCTGCCTGCCTTGCCGGCGGTCTGTCGTTGCGGATGGGCCAATCCATTTAACGCCTTCCCCTAGCGCCAAGTCTTCGGCGCCAAATCTTCAGCGCCAGGTCTTCTTCTTTTTCCAGCGGCGCTCGCCTCGCGCGCCCGCCTCCTTGGCGCCGAGGTAGAATTCCTGGATGTCCTGGGAATGCATCAAGCGGTCGCAGGTGTCATTCATCACGACGCGGCCGATCTCGAGCACGTAGCCGTAATGCGCCGTCTCCAGCGCCACCTTGGCGTTCTGCTCGACCAGCAGGATCGACATGCCCTGCTCCTCGTTGACGCGGCGGATGATGGTGAAAATCTCCTTCATCAGCAGCGGCGACAGGCCGAGCGAGGGCTCGTCGAGCAGCAG
Source organism: Bradyrhizobium sp. 2TAF36 (assembly GCF_052114925.1). NCBI lineage: Bacteria > Pseudomonadati > Pseudomonadota > Alphaproteobacteria > Hyphomicrobiales > Nitrobacteraceae > Bradyrhizobium > Bradyrhizobium sp. 2TAF36. Next base: position 5,178 of record NZ_JBFRFR010000017.1, read on the forward strand.
CAAGGTCGGCCGGTTCATCAGCGCACGCCCGATCGCGAGCATCTGCTGCTCGCCGCCGGAAAGCTGGCCGGCCGGCTGGTTGATGCGCTCCTTCAGACGCGGGAAATAGCCGTAGACGCGCTCCAGATCCTCCGCGACGCCATCACGATCCCGGCGCGGATACGCCCCCATCATCAGGTTCTCACGCACCGAGAGGAACGGGAACACCTCGCGCCCCTCCGGCACATGGCTGAGACCCAGCCGCACGATCCGGTCCGCCTCCATACGCTGGATCGACTTGCCCATGAATTCGATCGTGCCCTTCTGCGGATCCAGAATGCCCGAGATCGTCTTCAGCACCGTCGTCTTGCCGGCGCCGTTGGCGCCGAGCAGGGTGACGATGCGGCCGCGCGGCACCTCCAGCGAGATGCCGCGGATCGCCATGATCGGCCCGTAATAGCTCTCGATGTTGGAGAGCTTCAGGATGATGTCGGGCGTGACGGCGGCATCCATGCGTCAGGCTCCCAGATACGCGGCGACGACATCGGGATGCTGCTGCACCTCGGCAGGCGAGCCCATCGCCAGCACGCGGCCATAGTTCAGCGCGATGACGCGATCGGAGACGCGGTTGACCAGCGACATGTCGTGTTCGACCATCAGCACGGTGACGCCGAGCTCGTTCTTCATGTCGCGGATCCAGAAAGACATGTCGCCGGTCTCCTCGACATTCAGTCCGGAGGACGGCTCGTCGAGCAGGATCAGTTTCGGCTCCGAGCAAAGTGCGCGCGCCAGCTCGATCACCTTGCGCACGCCGTAGGGCAGGCCGGAGATCAGCTTGTCGCGATAGGGTTCGAGATCGAGGAACTCGATCACCTGCTCGACCCTGCGGCGATGCACCTTCTCGTTCGCCCGCACGCTCGGCAGGAACAGCAGCTCCTGCCAGAGCTGGGTGGTCGAGTGACGGTGGCGGCCGACCAGGAGGTTGGCGAGCACGGTCGCGTTCTCGAACAGCTCGATGTTCTGGAAGGTTCGCGCGATGCCGAGCCTGGCGATGTCGTAGGGCGGCTGCTCCGTGATGTCCTGGTCTTCGAAGAAGATGCGGCCCGTGGTCGGCCGGTAGATCCGCGAGATCAGGTTGAAGATCGAGCTCTTGCCGGCACCGTTCGGCCCGATGATCGAGAGGATCTCGCCCTTCTCGACCGCGAAGGATACCGCATCGACCGCCTTCAGCCCTCCGAAATGCAGCGACAGGTTCTCCGCGCGAAAATAGCTCATCGGTTGCGCTCCGACTTCACGTAGATCTTCTGCCGCTTGAAGGTCGCGCGCTTGTAGAGCGGGAACAGCTGGAAGAAGAGCTTGATCTTGAGCCAGCGGCCGTAGAGCCCGAGCGGCTCGAACAGCACGAACAGCACGATGATGATGCCGTAGATCGCGCCCTTCAGCCCGTTGAGCGAGGCGAAGGCCGCGACTTTCGACTGGATATTGCCCGCAGTCGCCGCGCCCGCCCCGAACGTCGCGGCAATGCCGGCGATGATGCCGGGCAAGTCGTCCTTCAGATAGGTCAGGAACGGGTCGATCATCACGATGAAGATCGCGCCCAGCACCGCGCCGTGCAGGCTGAAGGTGCCGCCGATCAGGATCACGATGATGAACTCGATCGAGAGCTGGAGCGTGAACATCTCCGGCGAGATGAAGGAGAGCTTGTGCGCGAACAGCACGCCGGCAAAGCCGGTGATCGCCGCCGAGATCGCAAAGGACTTCACCTTGTACAGCGCGACGTTGACGCCCATGCTGCGCGCCGCGGTCTCGCTGTCGCGGATCGCGACGAACGCGCGCCCTGTCGGCGAGYGCAGCAGATTGAGCGTGCCGACGATGGTCAACACCAGCACGGCCAGGCAGAGGAAATAGAAGGTCGGGCTGTCGCGCGGGACGGTGACGCCGAGCAGCGACAATGTCTTGACCCGCATGCCCTCGTTGCCGTTGGTGACGCTCTCCCAGCGCGCCAGGATCTCCTCGACGATCAGGGCAAAGGAGATGGTGGCGATGACGAGGTAGATGCCGGTCAGGCGCAGGGCGGGAAAGCCGACCATCGCGCCGATCAACCCGGTCAGGGCACCGGCGGCGAGGAAATAGACCGGGAACGGCACGTTGTATTTCTGCAAGTATGCCGCCGTGTAAGCGCCGATCGCGAGGAACGCGGCGTGGCCCAGCGAGGCTTGCCCGGTAAAACCGGTCAGGATCAGAAGGCCGACACCGACCGTCGCGTAGATGCAGACGAAGACGAGCTGGCTCATCAGATAGCTGGAGAGCACATAGGGCGCGATCAGCAGCAGCGCGAGCAGGATGCCGTAGGAGACGACGTAGCCCGAATGCGGGAACAGCTTGATGTCGTCCTCATAGTCGGTCTTGAACAGGAAGCGCATGGCGTTCAGACCTTCTTGCGGACGTGAAGGCCGAACAGGCCTTCAGGCTTGAGCAAGAGCACGGCGAGCAGCACGAGATAGGGCGCGACGTCCTTCCAGCCCTCCGCCAGATAGAAGCCGGCCATGCTCTCGATCACGCCGATCAGCACGCCGCCGACGACCGCGCCGGGGATCGAGCCGAAGCCGCCGAGGACTGCGGCGGGAAACGCCTTGAGGCCGAGCACGAGGCCGACATTGGAATGGATGAACGTGATCGGCGCCAGCAGCACGCCGGCGCAGGTCGCRACCGCCGCGCTGATCGCCCAGACCACCGACACTACGCGCTTGACCGGGATGCCCATGTAATAGGCCGCCAGCATATTCTCGGAACTGGCGCGCATCGCGGTGCCGAGCGTGGTCCTGTTGAAGAACAGCCAGAGCAGCGCGCACAGGATCATCGTCGCGGCGATCACCGAGAGCTTGTCATAGGCCAGCACCAGCGAGCCGACGCGCAGCACGCCATGGCTGAACGGCGTCTCGATCTTCAGATCGTCGGTGCCCCAGATCATCCCGGCGACCGAGCGCAAGAAATAGCCGAGGCCGATGGTGGCCATGATGATGGAGAATTGCGGATAGCCGAGGATCGGCCGCACCACCACGCGCTCTGCCAGCATGCCGAACAACGCCATGGCAGCCACCGCACCGGCAAAGCCGATCCAGTAGTTCAGTCCCATCATGCCGATGAAGGTGAAGGCGAAGAAGCCGCCCAGCATCATCAAATCGCCCTGGGCGAAATTGACGACCTCGGTGGCCTTGTAGACGAGCACGAAGCCGAGCGCGATCAGGCCGTAGACGCAGCCGAGCGCAACACCGCTGACCAGCTGCTGAACGAAATCCAGCATCGCCGCGCTTCCTCCCGATACAACCGGCGGCTCTTCGCGACCGCCTTGCTGCATCTTGTGTCCAGTCGCTACGCGGTCGTTTCGCCGCGTTAGCGCCATTTGTCCCGACGCCAATTCAGCCTGAACCGTCCAGCGCTGTCAACAAACGGTGACTTGCCATTAGTAGCAACCGGATGGCGGAATTTGTGGGCCGTAGATTCACGGTGCCGAAACATCTTGGGATCATGGTCGCGAGCGATGCAAAACCGGATGGTATGGCCGTCATGAAGCCGGACAGATCGGCGCTGGAAGTCCTGGGGTTAACGAAGCGTTTTGACCGTCTGGCGGTCGACAGCCTCGATCTCACTATTCACGCCGGCGAATTCTATGCGCTGGTCGGCCCCAACGGCGCCGGCAAGACCACCACTTTGCGCATGGTTGCGGGCCTGTTGCGGCCCGATGCCGGCGCGGTCACGATCTTCGGCATCGATGCGCTCGCAAATCCCGTCGCCGCCAAGCAGGTGATGGCGTGGGTGTCCGATGAGCCCATGATCTACGACAAGCTGACGCCGCTTGAGTACCTCGAATTCGTCGCCGGGCTCTGGGGCATCGCGCCGTCGGTCTCGGAACCGGTCGCGCAGGACCTCCTGACCTCGCTCGGGCTCGAGCCGCACCGGCACGAACGCTGCGAAGGCTTTTCCAAGGGCATGCGCCAGAAGGTCGCTCTCGCCGGCGCGCTGGTGCACGATCCCCGCCTCATCATCCTCGACGAACCGCTGACCGGCCTCGATGCCGTTTCCGCCCGCCACGTGAAGGGGCTGCTGAGCGAGCGCGTCCGCGCCGGCTGCACGGTCATCATGACCACGCATATTCTCGAGGTGGCCGAACGCATGGCCGACCGCATCGGCGTGATCGCCTCGGGCCGTCTGGTCGCCGAGGGCACGCTGACCGAGCTGCGCCAGCAGAACGGCCATGCCGACACCAGCCTGGAAGATCTCTTCATCGCGCTGGTCACGCTTCCGGAAGCCGCATGAGCTCGGCAACCGCACTGTCCTGGTTTGCCCGCCACGAGCTCCGGCTCGCCTGGCGCGAATGGTTCGCCATGATGACCGGCGGGCGGCGCAAGCGGGCGCGCGCCGCAATGATCGGCCTGCTGTTCTTCGCGGCCCTCCTACACGTACCGGCCTGGGCTGTGATCGGCCGCTTCGCCGACCTGCAGCTGCCGCTCGACAAATCCTCGCTGATCGTGATCTCGGCGACGATCTTTCTCGCCTGGACGCTGATGCTGTCGCAGGCGATCGAATCGGTGACGCGGGTGTTTTACGCCCGCGCCGATCTCGACCTGATCATGTCCTCGCCCGCGATGCTGGCCAATCTGTTCTCGGTGCGCATCGCCGCGATCGCACTGGCCGTCACCGTGATGGCGCTGCTGTTCTCGACGCCGTTCATCGACGTGCTGGTGATCGGCGGCGGCGCGCGCTGGCTCGCGGCGTTCGGCGTCGTCGTCGCCATGGGCCTCTCGGCCGCGGCGATCGCGATCGCCATCACCATCCTGCTGTTCCGCCTGATCGGCCCGGCGCGCACGCGCTTCGTCGCCCAGGTCCTCGCCGCGATGATCGGCGCCGGTTTCGTGATCGCGCTCCAGGTCGCCGCGATCATGTCCTATGGCACGCTGTCGCGCTTCACCATCCTGACCTCGGGCAGCTTCGCCGCCTACGCGCCCGACGTCGACAGCATCTGGTGGTGGCCGGCGCGGGCGGCCATGGGCGACAGCGAGGCGCTGCTGCTGCTCCTGGCGCTCGGGCTCGTGCTGCTCGGCAGCGTGATGGCGGTCTTCTCGCACCGCTTTGCCGATACCGCAATCGATGCCGCCGCTTACGGCGCCTCCGGCAGCAAGGCCGCGAAACAGCGCCCGTTCCGCGGCGGATCGCGGCAACAGGCGCTGCGGCGCAAGGAATTTTCGCTGCTCTGGCGCGATCCCTGGCTGATCTCGCAGACGCTGATGCAGCTGCTCTATTTGGTGCCGCCGGCGCTGCTGCTCTGGCGCAATTTTGCCGACAGCTCCGCGGCGCTGACGCTGATCACACCTGTCATCGTGATGGCGGCGGGACAGCTCGCGGGCGGGCTCGCCTGGCTGACGATCTCGGGCGAGGACGCGCCCGACCTGGTCGCGACCGCGCCGCTGACGCCGTCCAGCGTCATCCGCGCCAAGATCGAGGTGGTGCTGATCGCCATCGCCGCCATCTTCTGCCCGCTGATCGCGGCACTCGCTTTCGCCTCGCCGTTCCAGGCCGCGGTCAGTGCCGGTGCTGTCATCATCAGCGCGGCCTCCGCCACCGCAATCCAGCTCTGGTTCCGCGTGCAGGCCCGGCGCAGCCAATTCCGCCGCCGCCAGACCTCGTCGCGGCTCGCGACCTTCGCCGAAGCCTTCTCCTCGATCGGCTGGGCCGCCAGCGCAGCGCTGCTGCTCGCCCTCCCCATCGCCGGCCTCATCAGCGGCCTGATCACCGCGGGCCTCATCGCCATCACCTGGAAGTTCAGCCCAAGGCGCAACTAAAAGCCGGGAGTAAGGCTGCGACACTGACGCGCTGTTGATCGCTGCCTATTGGCCACGCGCTGCATTGCACGCTAGACTTCTTCCGAAGTCATCGGGGACGGATTCATGCGGCGACTGGTTTCAGCGGCTCTGGCGCTGTTCGGCGCATTCCTCTCTCCTGCTCTCGCCCAGCAGCCACCTCAGCGGAGCGAATGCCTGGCGATGGCAAACGCCATGCCCCGCGCAATGCCGGCCGCCTTCCGGCAGGCCGCAGGCTCGGCTGAAGTCCAGATCACCTATGCCGGCCATTCCACCTATTTCATCGACACGCCCGGCGGCTTGCGCATCGCGACCGACTACAGCGGCGCCTACCAGGTCGGACGTCTGCCCGATGTCGTCACCATGAACCGGGCGCACAGCACCCACTACTCTTTATTTCCCGACAAGCGCATTCCCCATGTGCTGCATGGCTGGGGCGAGGACGGCAAGCCGGCCGTCGTGTCGGAGCGCATCGGCGACACCTTCATCCGCAACGTCACGACCGACATCCGCCGCTATTTCGGTGACGATTCCGGCACCGATATGATCCGCGACGGCAATTCGATCTTCATCTTCGAGGTCGCCGGCCTCTGCATCGGCCATCTCGGCCATCTCCACCACAAGCTCGACGAAACCCATTTCGCCCAGATCGGGCGGCTCGACATCGTGATGGTGCCGATCGACGGCACCTACACCATGTCGCTCGACGGCGTCTCCGAGATCACCAAGCGGCTGCGCGCCTCTGTGGTGCTGCCGATGCACCGCTTCGCCACCCCGCTCGACGAGTTCATGCACCTCATCGGCCGCCAGTTCGAGATCGACCGGCGCAGCGAGCGCTCCTTCCGGATGTCGCGGGACGCGCTGCCGACGACGCCGACAGTGATCATCCTCGACGGCGTCTGACGCGCAATTTTCTCCAAGTCGATTGGCGTTCGTTCGTGCTGATCTCCTCACGACAGGAGATCGACATGACCGACTTTGCCAGACTTTTGCACGCGGACGGACCGAACCCCGAGCACGCGGCAGCGCTCCAGCTTTACGGCCGCTTCGTCGGCGACTGGGATGCCGGGATCACCGCTCATGGCCCCGACGGAACCAAGCACACCGCGCCCGGCGAAATCCATTTCGGCTGGGTGCTGGAAGGCCGCGCCGTTCAGGATGTCTGGATCATCCCTCGCCCAGCGGCTGCGCCGGCGTTTGCGATCGCCGGCAATTGGTACGGCACGACGCTGCGGGTCTACGACCCCTCCATTTCCGCGTGGCGGATTTCCTGGTTCGATCCCGGTCGTAGCGTGTTCCGCCAGCAGGTCGGCCACCCGCGCGGCGCGGACATCGTGCAGGAAGGCACGACCGATGCGGGCGACCTGACACGCTGGAGTTTCACGGAGATTACCGATGATTCCTTCCATTGGCTCGGCGAAGTGAAGCCGGCAGCCGCCGTCGATTGGCGGCTTGTGGTCGATGTGAGGGCGAAGCGGCGCAAGGGCTAACGACGGCGTCGCTGTGCTCGCGATGACGGGTGCGGTTGCGCAGCACGCGCAGCTGGATGCGGAGACGAGGTGCTAGGCTCCCCCCACAAAAAACATAAGGGAGCGAATGCCGATGGCTGCAAGCGGTGTGCCCGCCAACACGAGCGGGCTATTCGTCGAGCCGCGCGAGGACTGGCTCGCGCAATATCAGGAGGAGATCATCGATCCCTTGCGGCCGATCGTCGATCCTCATCACCATCTCTGGAATCGCGGGCATCGCTATCTGATCGAGGAGATGGCGGCCGATATCGCCTCCGGGCACAACATCATCGCCACCGTCTATGTCGACTGCCGTTCGATGTATCGCGCGCACGGGCCCGAGGCATTCCGGCCGGTCGGCGAAGTCGAGTTCGCCAACGGCGTCGCCGCCATGAGCGCAAGCGGCGGCTACGGCACGGCCGCGATCTGCGCCGGCATCGTCAGCCACGTGAACCTGCTGCTGGGCGATGCCGCCAAGCCGGTGCTGGAAGCCGAGATCGCGGCGGGCAACGGCCGCTTCCGCGGCATCAGGCATTCCTCGGCCTGGGACGAAGACCCTGTCGTCGCCGGCATGTATGCCAACCGGCCGAAGGGGTTGTTGCGGGATCCGACTTTCCGCAAAGGCTTTGCCTGCCTCGCACCGCTGAACCTGAGCTTCGATGCCTGGCTGTTTCACCCGCAGATCGGCGAGCTGACCGAGCTCGCGCGCGCCTTTCCCGACACCAAAATCGTGCTCGACCATTGCGGCGGCCCGGCCGGCGTCGGTCGCTTTGCCGGGCGGCGCGAAGAGGTGTTTCCGCAATGGCGCGCCTCGATCCAGGAGATCGCGAAGTGCGGGAACGTCTCGGTGAAACTCGGTGGGCTCGCGATGTGCCTGCTCGGCTATGACTTCCATCTGCGCGCGAAGCCGCCGTCATCCGAGGAGCTTGCCGCGGCCTGGCGGCCCTATGTCGAGACCTGCATCGAGGCGTTCGGCCCCAGGCGCGCGATGTTCGAGAGCAATTTCCCGCCGGACAAGGGCCAGTGCAGCTACCAGGTGATCTTCAACGCGTTCAAGCGTATCGCGGCGCCCTTGAGCGAGGCCGAGAAGACGGCGCTGTTCTCGCAGACGGCGACCGATGTCTACCGGCTCGAACTGCCGTCATGACGAGAAGAGGGGCCGGGATGTCGGTCCCGGCCCCTCTTCCGTCGTGGCCGCTGGGAAGCGTCCTTGGATATRCTTGAACTCTAGCCAGCCCCCAACAGCGAGGCGGGGCGGCGCTCGCCGGCGGAGACGAACATCCGCTTGAGCTTGTTGACGACGCGGATCAGGAATCCGATCATCACGGGATTGGTCTTGCGGCAGAAGGCGATCTTCTTGACGTGGCCTTCGACATGCCATTTGGCATGCGCGCCGTCGCGGAAGAAGATGACGTCGCCGGGCCCATAGCGCTTCGGCGGCATGCCGTCGCTTTCGAGCACGATCGATCCTTCCATGATCATGATCGTCTCGTCGATGTCGTAGTACCAGTTGAAGCGGCCTTCGGTGCACTGCCAGATGATGGTCGAGGCGGTGCCGTCTGCGCTGGTGGACAGGATGTGCGAGCGCGACACCGGATTGCCTTCGATAATCCAGGACGGCTCGATCGGCCGCAGCTCGAGATCCACGTTGCAACTGCTGATTTCAATCAATGACGGCGACATCTGCTTCCCCAGGGAATAAAATATGTATGGCCGGGTCTGGGCCCGGATTGTTTCCAAAGATGTTGGAACGCTAGTAGCCGGTTTTTAATTCTTTCTTACGCAGGCGCCGACAATCAGCCGCAAGTTGCAGTGCGAAGAGGTTAACGTCGGGATTTGCCTGCAAATTCGCGCACATGAACCCATTTTTTCCGGGGTGCGACAAAGTGCGCGAAAGTGACCAGCGAAGGAGCCCACACCGATGCCCCTCACCCCGGAGGTTCTGACAGCCCAAGGCGAGGTCGTCGCGTGGCTCGGCAGCCTCGATGTTTCCTTCGCAACCGAAGATGAGCCCTGGTTCACCATCGACGGCGTCGAAAACCCCCGGCAGATCGGCAGCGACGGCTGCGGCGGCACCTTCGTGCTGCTGCCGTCGCGGAATGTGCTCTACGTCTCATCGGAGGGCCGCGCAGGAATTATCGCCGGCACGTTCGAGGCCTTCATCCAGCTCGTTGTCGCCCGCCCCTACTGGCTGGACATCCTCAAATTCTCCGCCGGCGGCGATCTCGCGGAGATGCGGCGCGCGGCGGATGCGCTGGAGGCGACACTGGACGAGGAGGATGACGTCAACGCGGCCCGCGAGGAAATTCGCGGCGGCCTCGACCTGCCCGAGGCGGACGATCCCATCGGTGCGCTTTACGAGGCGGTCGCCACGTCCGACGCCATCGTGCGGGCCACCGACGGCAGCCCGTTCACGACGCTGTTCAACCGCTTCAGCATCGACAACAACCGGATGCTGCGCAACGCGGCGGCGTAAGAGAACGAACGGACTACTTCGCCCACTCGCCCTTGCGGAACACCGGCACCTTGCTTCCGTCGGCGAGAATGCCGTCGATGTCGGTCTCGGCAGAACCGATCATCCAGTCGATATGGATCAGGCTCTGGTTGCCGCCTTGCGCGGCGATCTGCTGCGGCGTCAGCTGCGCGCCGTTGACGAAGCATTTCGAATAGCACTGGCCGAGCGCGATGTGCGAGGCCGCGTTCTCGTCGAACAGCGTGTTGTAGAACAACAGCCCGCTCTGCGAGATCGGCGAGGAATGCGGCACCAGCGCCACCTCGCCGAGACGCCGCGCGCCTTCGTCGGTGTCGAGCACCTTGTTCAGCACCTCCGCGCCGCGCGATGCCTTTGCGTCGACGATCTTGCCGTCCTCGAAGCGCACCGCGATGTTGTCGATCAGCGTGCCCTGGTAGGACAGCGGCTTCGAGCTCACGACATGGCCAAAGACGCGCCGGCAATGCGGCGTGGTGAAAACCTCTTCGGTCGGGATATTGGCGTTGCAACTGATGCCGTTCTTGGACAGCGAGGCGCCGCCCTCCCACTCGTGTCCGTCGGCAAGCCCGATGGAGAGGTCGATGCCGGGACCTGAATATTGCAGCGCGCGAAAACGCTGGCCGTTGAGCCAGTTGGTACGCTCGCGCAACACCGCGTTGTGGCTCGCCCAATTGCCCATCGCATCCTCGCGGTCGACGCGGGAGGCCGCGAAGATCGCGTCTGCCAGCTTGCCGATCGCAACGTCCTCGGGATCATCTGGGAAGACCTGTTTGGCCCATGACGGGCTCGGATAGGCGATGATGTTCCAGTTGGTGTCGAAATTGACGATTTTTTCCAGCGCCGGCTGATAGGCTATCGAATTGGCCTTGCTGGCGCGCGCCACCTTGGAAGGATCTTCGCCGGACAGCAGCATCGGATTGTCGCCGACGATGGCGAGCCGCGCGGTGTTGTCGGAGAACGCCTTGGCCATGCCCTCATAGAGCCAGTTGGCGGCACGATCGAAGCTGTTGTCCTGGCCGTGGCGGTAGCGCGCCAGCGTCATCTCCTCATCCGACAGGATCGGCGTCACGATACCGGCGCCGGCCTTGTAGGCGTGCACGGCGATCCGCCGCACCAGCGGCAGCGCGATCGCGGGCGCCGTCAAGAGCAGATCCTGTCCCGGCCGCAAGCCCAGGCCCACCTTCACCGCCACCTCGGCCAGCCGGTCGAGTTTCACGGGATCGATGGGAACGGCGGAATTGCGGTGATCAATCATGCGGGGTCCTCTGCCGAAGCTCTCTCGTTCAATCTAAGTCTAGCATCGCAAGGCGCAAGTGCGCGAGCGCCTTGCGACACGGAGAGATACGGAGTTTCGCGCATTTTGGTTTTCAACGCGTTGCCGATTTCAGCACCCGGTCGACCATGGCAGGCGCAAGGCCGAGGTAATTTTTCGGTGAAGTCAGCGCTTCGATCGTGGCACGGTCGATCCTGACGGAGACGCGGGCGTCGGACGAGAGCGCGTCCGCCAATGTCAGACCCTTCTCATTGGCGAGCCGGCAGGCATCATAGACCACGTCATGCGCCTCCTGCCGCCCGATCTGCGGCGCCAGCCCCATCATGACCGCTTCGGCCACGATCAGGCCGCGGCTGATGGAGAGATTGTCGTTCATCTTCCTTTCATCGACGATGAGGCCTGCTAGCGCAAACTTCGCCTGGTGCAGCGCGCCGGCGGTCAGCACGAAGCTTTCCGGGATCGCCATCCATTCGGCATGCCAGGGCCCGGTGGCGCGCTCGAAATCCTGCACCATCGCATCCAGCATCAGACCGGCATGCTGGCGCACCGCCTTGGACGCCGCGAGCATCAGCTCCGAGGAGATCGGGTTGCGCTTCTGCGGCATGGTCGAGGAGGCGCCGCGGCCCTTGACGAAGGGCTCGTAGACCTCGGCGAACTCGGTCGAGGCCATGATCATGATGTCGAGTGCGATCTTGCCGAGCGAGCCTGTGACCAGCGCGAGGAAATTCACGGCCTCGGCAAAGCCGTCGCGCGCGACGTGCCAGGTCGAGGCGGGAACGCCGAGCCCGAGCTCGGCGCAGAGCGCCTCCTGCACCTCGAACCCCTTGCCGCCGAGCGAGGCCAGCGTTCCGGCGGCGCCGGCGAACTGTCCGACCAGCACGCGCGGCTTCAATTGCACGAGCCGCTCGGCGTGGCGGTCGAACATCGCGAGCCAGATCGCGGTCTTGTAGCCGAACGTCACCGGCAGCGCCTGCTGGAGATGGGTACGCCCGGCCATCGGCGTGTCGCGGTAGCGCTTCGAGAGGTCCGCGAGGATGTTTCGCAGCTCGGCGATGTCGCGCTCGACGATCCCGAGCGCGGCGCGCAATTGCAGCACCACCGCGGTATCCATGATGTCCTGCGTGGTCGCGCCCCAATGCACATAGCGGCCGGCCTCGCCGCACTGCTTCACCATCTGATGAACCAGCGGCAGGATCGGATAGCCGACGATGTCGGTCTCCTGTCGCAGCAGATCGAAATCGAATGCGGCGACGTCGGTCAGCGCCGCGATCTGGTCGGCGGCTTCCTGCGGGATCACGCCGCACTTCGCCTCCGCCTTCGCCAGCGCCACCTCGACCTCGGCATAGCGCGCCACCAGCGCGACATCGGAAAACACCTCGCGCATCTCGGGCGTGCCGAAGGCGTCGCGGAACAGCATGGAATCGAGCACGGTCGTCGAGGCGGGAAAAGCGGGCATGGGCGTTTCTTTATGGTTTGCGTTTGTGTGAGAGCAGCTTACGCGGGCCGCGCTGTTCGGCAATGGACATTCATGGCTCGCCACCCATTCGATGCCGTACGACGACATTACGACGGCGCATCGCTCCATCACCCCCGCCATCCTGAGATGCGAAGCGTGCGACGCGCGGCGGCGCACGAAGCGCCTCGAAATGATGAGCGGCCGCGATGCAGCCGGGCCGTCGCCCTTCGACGGCCGTGACAAGGCGGCCACTTCAGGGGAACGGGGATAAATTGTGCGCGCGGCAAGATCGGGCTATGTGCGCAGCCCGCGACAGTCCACCAGACCCGCCACATTCTCATTCAAGTTGCATTCCTATCCGAAAACGGCATAGCAGCCATCACGCGATCGTGGTGAACCCGGCAGGCCGCTCAGCGGACTCACAGTCTTAGAGTCGAAATCCATTCTGATTTCATCATTGCCTGATGTCATTGCGAGGGTTGAGTTTTCGACGTGCAGTTTATGTTCCGGGACCACCTTCTCGACACCGACCGGCGCGAGCTGAGCCGCGAGCAGGTTCCCGTGGCCGTGGAGCCGCAGGTCTTCGACCTCGTCGTCCACCTCATGGAGAACCGCGACCGGGTGGTCAGCAAGGATGAGCTGATCGACAAGATCTGGCACGGGCGCAGCGTCTCCGAATCCACCCTGACCAGCCGGATCAACGCGGCGCGCAAGGCGATCGGCGACAGCGGAGCCAACCAGGCGCTGATCCGCACCATCGCGCGCAAGGGCTTTCGTTTCGTCGGCGCTGTCCAGACGCAGCGCGGCGCGGCCTTGCCGGAGCTGGGCCGTGTCGCCCAGGCGCCGCAGGCGGCGCTCGCGCTGCCCGACCGTCCCGCGATCGCCGTTCTGCCCTTCACCAATATGAGCGGCGACCGCGAGCAGGACTATTTCTCCGACGGCATCAGCGAGGACATCATCACGGCGCTGTCGAAGCTGCGCTGGTTCTTCGTCGTCGCCCGTAACTCTTCCTTCGTCTACAAGGGCCGCGCCGTGCACATGCACGAAGTCGCGCGCGAGCTCGGCGTACGCTATGTGCTCGAAGGCAGCGTGCGGCGCAGCGGCGATCGCCTGCGCATCTCGGCGCAGCTCAACGACGTCTCGACCGGCAGCCATCTCTGGGCCGAGCGTTACGACCGCGAGCTTGCCGACATCTTCGCCGTGCAGGACGAGATCACCGAGGCGATCGTCGCCGCGATCGAGCCGCAGCTCTATACCGCCGAAAGCTTTCGTGCCCAGCAGAAGCCACCGGGCAGCCTCGACGCCTGGGACCTCGTGATGCGTGCGCTGTCGCATTACTGGCGCATCACGCGCGAGGACAACGCCGCCGCGCAAGGACTGCTGGAACAGGCGACCGCGATCGATCCCGCCTATGGCAAGGCGCTGGGCCTGCTCGCGACCAGCCATATCTTCGGCGCGCATATGGGTTGGGCCGACATGGCCATGACCGTGCCGGTCGCCGAACGCGCGGCGCTCGCGGCGGTGGAAGCCGATCGCGAGGACGCCTGGGCCCATCACGGTCTGGCTTACACTTATTTGTTCCGCCGCCGCTTCGACGACGCGCTGGCTGAGTTCGAGCTGACGCTGCAACTCAATCCGAATTTTGCGATGGCGCACGCTTTCTACGGCGTGACGCTGTGCTACGCCGGGAGATGGCGAGACGGCGATGCCGCCGCACGCCGCGCGCTGCGGCTGAGCCCGCGCGATCCGCTCGCGGCGATCTATTGCGGCGTAGCCGCCTATGCCCAGTTCATCGGCCGCAACTATGAGGGAGCCGTGCAGATGGCGCGGGAATCGATGCGACAGCGCGCCGATTTCGTCGGCGCCCATCGCGTGCTGACGGCAGCCGCCGGCATGTTGGGCGATCCTCAGCTCGCGGCGTACGCGTTGCGGGGCCTGCAACGCACCCAGCCCGGCATCTCGCTGGCCTGGCTCACGCGCGAGCTTCCGATGCGGCGGGCAGAGGATCGCGAGCACTATCTGCAGGGGTTTCGGCGCGCGGGAATGAGGTGATGCTGTTTACCCTCCCCTGGAGGGGTCCGGGACGAGCGTAGCTCGCCCGTGGGTCGGCTCGCATCTGAGCGCAGCGAAGATGAGAGACGGGGTGGGGTGACGGTCTCTCCACAACGAACACTGCCTGCGTGGAGAGATCACCCCACCCCGCTCGCGCTTCGCGCGATCGACCCTCCCCCTCCAAGGGAGGGTAAGAGCACCTCTACTCCTGCATCATCTCGCCGCTGCCGCCGAACTCGGCCGGAAAGTCCTTCAGCTTCGGCAGGCCGTCGCGCATCGGCAGCACCGTCTCCGAATAGTTGACGTGGACGCCGGGCGTGAAGGCGAGCGTGGGGATGGTGGCGGTGAAGACGTCGATCAAGTCGAGCGGCGGGTGGTTGGTCATGAGATGACCGCCGCACTTCTTGCAATATTTGCGCTGGCTGAGCGGCGTCTTGGCAAAGGTCTCGACGTTCTGGGCGCCTTCGGTGATGCGCACGGCTTCCGGCTTCCACAGGCTGAAGGCATTCACCGGTCCGCCCGACCACGAGCGGCAGGAGCGGCAATGGCAATAGCCCATCGCCGCCGGCTCGCCTGTGACCTCGATTGTGACCGCGCCACAGAAGCAGTTTCCGACATGTTTCATTGGGTCGTCTCCGTTGGATGAAGGTTGAAATTCCTCTCCCCGCTCCGGCTCGCCGATAAACCGGCAAAGGCGGATGCGGGGAGAGGCGTCGGAGCGGAGGGAATCACCCCGAGGGACGTTGAAGGCTGGAGGCCGGCAACGTCCGTTACGCGCTTCGGTTCCGCCGCGCGTCCTCCTTTCGGTGGACGCGGCGGAAAGATGCTACGGCTATACCGATCTGCGCCAGGGAATAAGCATCGACACCCGTTGTTTGTACTGCCGGTATTCGTCGCCGAAGAGATCGACGAGGTCGTGCTCCTCCAGCGCGATGCCGACGAAGATGTAGAGCGTGGTCACGGCCGCGAACAGCAGATGGCCCGCCGTCATGACCGGCGCCGCCCAGAACGCGATGATGAAGCCGAGATAGATCGGATGACGAACGAACTTGTAGAACAACGGCGTCTTGAAGCGCGGCGGCGCCGCCTCATTGCCCACGAGATGGTTGGTCACCTGGTGCAACCCGAACAATTCGAAGTGATTGATGATGAAGGTCGAGGCGAACACCAGCACCCAGCCCGCGAGGGACAGCGTGACCAGCGTCACGGCGAGATCCGGGTTTCCGACATCCCATACGACCGTAGGCATCGGACGCCACTGCCAGAACAGGAGCAGCAATGACAGGCTCGCGAACAGCACGTAGGTCGAGCGCTCGACCGGCTTGGGGACGAACTGCGTCCACCACGCCTTGAACTGCTTGCGCGCCATCACGCTGTGCTGAAGGGCGAACAGCGTCATCAGCAGTAGATTGATGATGACGGCTTCGGCCGTCGGCGTGTCGGTTCCGGTGTCGATGGTCTTCGGCACCACCAGCCCCATGACGAAGCCGATGGCATAGAGAATGGTGACGAAAAACACGAGATATGCCGCAATTCCGTACAGAAAGCCGATGAATTTGAAAATGCGTGAGCCCGCAACCTCCGGGCCGATGGAATGAAGCTGGTGATCAAGTTGGGTCATAGAACGCTCCGTTGTGCCGAGGCATCGGCACTGTTTAGTGTTCGCACCATGCCGGATCGGACACCCCCTGACTTTCGCGGACGGTTGATTTTCGCCTGAGACCACTTTGATTTTTGCTTGAGACGACAGAAACGTGCGATTTCTCTTTGAAAACAACGTGCTCGACGGCGACCTGCGGGAACTGACCTGCAGCGGCGCGGCCGTGCCGCTGCAGCCGCAGGTGTTCGATCTGCTGCTCTATCTGGTCGCGCAACGCGCCCGTGTGGTCAGCAAGGATGACCTGATCAGCCAGATCTGGAGCGACCGCATCGTCTCGGATTCCGCCCTGAACAGCCGAATCAATGCCGCACGCAAGGCGCTTGGCGACGACGGCGCGACGCAGCGGCTGATCAAGACGATCCCGCGCAAAGGCTTTCGCTTCGTCGGCGACGTCCGGGAAGATGTGGCAGCGACGCTTGCGCCGGTGGAACCCGGCCCTGCCCCGGTGCGCGCCGTGACGGACCGCCCGGCGATCGCGGTGCTCGCCTTCGAGAACATGAGCGGCGATCCCGCGCAGGAATATTTCGGCGACGGGATCAGCGAGGACATTCTCACCGCGCTGTCGAAGCAGCGCTGGTTCATGGTGATCGCCCGCAATTCGTCCTTCACCTACAAGGGGCGCTCGGTTCATATCAGGCAGATCGCCGAAGAGCTCGGCGTCCGCTACATCGTCGAAGGCAGCGTGCGCAAGGTCGACAACCGTGTGCGCATCACCGCGCAGCTCAACGACGCCACCACCGGCAGCCATCTCTGGGCCGAGCGCTACGACCGCGAGCTTGTCGACGTCTTCGCCGTGCAGGACGACATCACCAACGCGATCGTCGCGGCGATCGAGCCGCAGATCCATGCGGCAGAGAATTTTCGCGCCGACCGCAAGCCGCCCGCGAGCCTCGATGCCTGGGACCTGTTGATGCGCGCGCTGTCGCATTACTGGCGGGTGACGCAGCAGGACCACAAGGCTGCGCAGGCGTTGCTCGAACGCGCCATTTCGATCGACTCGAACTACGGTCAGGCGCTGTCGGTGCTCGCGGCAAGCCACATGTTCGGCGTCCATCTCGGCTGGGCGGAGCTTGCCACGACGGTGCCGATCGCGGAGGCCGCCGCGCTCGCCGCGGTGCGCCATGACCACGAGGATGCCTGGGCGCATGCCGCGCTCGGCAGCGTCTTCTTCTCGACGCGCAGGCTTTCCGACGCGCTGTCCGAGTTCGAGCAGGCGCTCGCGCTCAACCCGAACTTCTCGCTGGCGCAGGGTTATTACGCGCTGGCGCTGTCCTACGCCGGCCGCTCCGGGGAATCGTTCGATGCGGCGCAGAGGGCGATCCGGCTCTCGCCGCGCGATCCGTCACTGGCGATCTATTACGGCATTGCCGGCTATGCGCGCTTCACCGAACGGCATTACGACGAGGCGATCGCGCTGGCGCGCGAGGCGATCCGCCATCGCGGCGACCTCACCGGCGCCTACCGCGTGCTCGCGGTGTCCGCCGGCATGACCGGCGACGGCGCGCTCGCCGAGATGGCGCTGGGTGAACTCCGACGTACCCAGCCCAACATCTCGCTGCACTGGATCGCGACGCAGCTGCCTTGGGCCAGTGACGCCGATCGCGAGCACTATCTGGAGGGATTCCGGCGCGCGGGGTTGGGGTAGAGACTCCCTCTCCCCGCAAATGCGCAAAGGGCGGATGCAGATACGACGCGTCGTCTCAGGCTCCTCCGCACGCGGTCAGTGGATCGTAATCGGGCCGCATCAGCATCGCGTGGAGCTGGCGCCGCCGAACGCCCATGTTGCCACCGTCGAAGATCGGCAGCGCCAACGCGTCCTGCAACAAGCGGCCGAACGGCGCCGCGTGATCATAGCTGTCGATGCCGACCACGCGCATCAGGTCGGTGATGACCCGCACCGCGGCTTCGGAGCCGAAAATCTTGGCCTGGACCGCGAGCTCGTCGGCGCCCGGTGATTGCGTATCGAGCGCATGGCAGGCCCGCCAGCTCAGGTAACGCGCGGCTTCGATAGTGGTCTTGGCATCGGCGAGTGCATAGCCGACCGCCTGATGCTCGATGATCGCCTGTACCCCGCCGCGTTTCTCGGTGCGGGCAAAATGCAGTGCGAAGTCGAAGGCGGCCCGCATCAGGGCGACACCGAAGATGCCGACCAGCGCCGCCGTGCCGGTGAAGGCGGCGGACGCCAGCATCAAGCCGCCCCCCTCCTGCCCGAGCAGATTGCCGTGCGGCGCGGTGACGGCACGCAGGCTGAATTCCGGCACGAGGTGAGCGCGGTGGCCGATCGAATCAATGGCGCGTTCGAACACGATGCCATGCACCGGGCCTTCGACCGCAATGATGGAGACACCCTGCTCCGGTGGCGCGGCGGGATTGGTCCGGCACACCACGCACAACACGTCGGCGCCATTGCGGTCCCACCCGGTGGCGGACGACACCCATTTCTTGCGGCCGTTGATGATCCAATTGCCGAGCTCGCGTTTTGCGGTGGTGCGCACGCCCTCGCCCGGCGGCGGTGCGGCAGCATTGGCGCTGCCGCCGGGTTCCGAGGAGCAGAAGCCCGCAAGCGGAGCGCCGCTCGTCTTCAGGAACGGTGCAAGCAGGCGGGCGCATTGCTCCGCGGTGCCACCAAGCAGAATTGGCAGCAGACCGAGCACCGTGCCGAGCATGGTCAGCGTCACGCTCGGATTCACAGCGTAGAATTCTTCCGCCAGGATCGCCATGTCGATGAGTCCGGCATTGTCGCCGCCCGCCGGCGCCGGAATGCATTTGCGCAGATAACCAGCAGCGACCATCGCCTCATAGGTCGGCTTCGTCGCGAGGAAGCGCTCTTCCGGCGTCGCCAGCAACTCGGCCTTGCCGGCGCCGGCCAAGACCTCCGCCGCGAATTTTCGCGATTGAAGCTGCAACGCGCGCTGCGCAGGTGAAAGCGTGAAATCAATCGCCATCGAACATCTCCCTCGCTCCGGCAGGTCACCAGGGTGAGCCGAGCGAGGGCGGAAAATCTTGGTCGGCAGCGACCTAATTCTTGGCTGGAGGTGAACTACTCGCCCTTCCCCTTCGTCCTCCGAAATTCGCGCGGGGCGAGGCCGTGGCTGCGCTTGAAGAGGCGGTTGAAGTGCGAGATGTCGGAAAAGCCGGCCTCATACGCGATCGTGGAGATGGCCTTGTGACGATGCTGCGCGTCGAGCAGGTCGCGGGCGCAGATCAGGATCCGCCGATCGCTGACATGCTCGCCGACGGAGCGGCCGGTCGCGACGAACAACCGGTGCACATAGCGCTCCGAGCAGCGGAACTTCCGGGCAAGCAATTCGGCATCGAGACCGGGATCGTCGCTGTGGCGGTCGATATGGTCGAGCATCATCGACAGCAGCACGGGCGCATTCACGCGCGCAACCGGCATTTCACCCAGCATCTCCGGTGCATGCGCGATCAGCTCGACCACATGCGTGCCGCTGCTTGCCGCAACGGCGGGTGCTGCCAGGCAAAGCTCGGCATAGCCTGCGAGCGTGCGCGACAACGCGCGGCCATTTTCCGTCCTCGACAACGCAAGCCGCGGAGAATCCGCAAAGCTCTTTGGCAGGTGCCGCCGCGGCACGGCAAAGCAAAAGAGGCGGAAGTCGCGGCCGTTGGCAATCTCGAACGGCTCGGTCGTATCGGCGACCGCGAGGTCGCCGGGCGCACAGACCTGCTCGTGTCCCCGCTGCGTCGTGCGGCCCAGACCCTCGAGCTGGAGATTGACGAAGCAGAGATCGTCCGTGCTTCGCGCAATATGGGGCCGCAGCCGGAGAACGCAGTGCCCTGTGGCTTTCACCAGCGAAATCTGGACCGACGCAGCGTCGGTACGCGCGATCGAACCTTCGAAGGGACGGTCGGCGATTTTACGCGGCTCGAGCCGGACAAAGGCCGCAGCGAGATCGTCGGCCCAACTGCCGAAGGGCTGATCGGCGCGAGATGGCTTGGCTGACCATTCCATAGGTGCGCCCCCGGAACGAGGAATTCGCGCGTGCAAATTCAGATTGGACGACCCAGCGGGACGGAAGGATAGCTTTTGGCGAACAACCGGTCAAATCTCGAAGGCGCGCAATATGCGACCGTCATCACGTCGTCATTGCGAGCGCAGCCGTCGGCGCACCGGAAACCAAGTGAGTGGTTAGAGGAGCAATCCGCTACCTGGCTTTCGCCTGCATCGGCTTCGGTGCCGGCACGGCGGCCCATTCCTTGTCGGCGCGGGGGCCGTTGAGATCGCCGGTGAGGCCGACGAGCTGGCCGGGCAGCACGTCGAGGGTCTGTTGCCAGGTCTGGGTCTGGCACAGGAACTTGATCAGGCAACCCCTGAGCTTGAGGCGATCGGCGGAGTCGCGCCACAGCGAGACCGAATAGGATTTGCCGTCCTCGGCATTGTAGATCTCGCCGGCGAACTGTCCCTCCGGCGTCGCCTGCAAACCCATGATGAGCTGATGGCCGAGCAGCGCGCGGGCGCGCTTGTCGGGATCGGGATTCTCCTTGTCGCGATAGGGCTGGCCGCGCTTGTCGGCCGGCTCCTTCATCCAGATGATGAAGCCGCAGATGCGGTCGCGCGACGGCCCGCAACGCTCGAGCCTGATGCGCGCGCGGCCGTCCTGGACGAGCCAGGTGCCGCTGGGATCGGGCGGCGCCGCGGCGCCGGCGCGGCCGCCAAACACCATCATCAGGATCGTGATCGCAACGCGCAACACGAAGCGAAGGACAATGTTCATCAGCGGCACCTTTCGTTGGATGGGTCGCGGCGTCAGTTCAATTGCGCCATCAAGGCGTCGGCGCCCTTGTCGAGGCCGGCGGTGGCGGCGGCGAGCGCGCCGGCGGTGGCCTTGATGTCGTAGGCAGCCGGGTATTGCTTGGTGACGTAAGCGGAGAGCAGGCGCGCGGTCGCGGCGTCGAAGATCTCGACGCCGTAGATCACCGAGCCGGTCATGGTGCCCTCGCCGTCGCGCGCGGCCTGCACGCCGTTGTAGACGGCGCCGGCGACGTCGAAGCGGGAGAGCGTGCCGAGCACCGGCGTGTTGGCGACGGCGCCGGTGAGTGTCAGCCTGATCCGCAGTGTCTCCGGCCCACGCTCGCGCACCAGCGCGAAGCGGCCGCGCAGACCCTCGGCGAAACGGGTCTRCATGTAGGCGGCAAGCGTCGCCTTGTCCTTGTCGGACATGTCGCCGAACTGGTGATCCCTGCCGCGATAGACCACGACCGGTTCGAGGATGACTCTATTATAAGCGCGCCAGTCGACCGGCGTGGAATAGCGGTAGGGCACGCGGCCGGAGGCGTCCGACTTGTCCGGAGCCATGTAGGCTGAGGACGCCATCCCGGAATACGGCACGGGCGCGACGGTGGCGCAGCCCGCGACGGCTGCGCCGAGCAGGAGCGTTCCCAGACCGCGCAGGGCGATCGAGCGATTCATTCCAGACTCCTCTAGCGGCTTGCTGCCCAGGCAGTGGCGACCGCAGCCGCGTACGGGACCAGACGCGGCTGCGGCGCTCACCAGTGCCAACCCGAGGCTTCGTCCGGGGCCATCTCGGAAGCCTTGGGCCGTCTCAGTGTGTCCATTTGTAAAACCGACTAGGCGGTTTGTAAAGTTCAAAAACACGGGCCTGGCGCATTTGGCCGCAGGCGCGGCTTTGGGCAGCTATCGGCGGGAAATCGTTAACGATGAATCAGGCGCGCTTGCGCGGCGTTGCGGCCTTCGTAGCCGATGGCGCGCGGGATTTGGCGGTGCCTTTGGCGGCCGGCCGTTCGAGGCCGGTCCACTGCGCGTCGTCGAGCAGACGCGCGAACAGCCGCTGATGCTCGTCCTTGCTGAGCGGCGACATGCCGAACAACGAGCTCAACAACAGCCCCATCGCGCCGGCCCAGCGCAGCATCGCGAGATCGGGATCAGTGGCCTCTTCCCTGATCGCCGCCATCCTCTCCATCTCGCGCTCGCGCGGCAGCGCCATCAGGCTGGGATTCTCGACCATGGCCGCAACCAGCGCCAGCGCGGCAGAATTCGGCGAGGTGGCCGCTTCGCGCACGGTCGCGAGCTGGGTCGCCAGGTTGGGATTCGCGGAGGTCGCGCTCACCTTTGCCATGGTGCTGGTGGCGAACTCCTCGAAATGCGCCATCTGCCGGTCGAGCAACGCCTTCAGCACCGCTTCCTTGGTGCGGAACTGATGCATCACGCCGCCCTTGCTGAGTCCGCTCTCGCGCGCGATCGCATCCAGCGTCAGCCGGCCCGGCCCGTCGCGCGCGATGATCGCGATGGCCGCTTCGAGTGCGGCGTTACGGGATCGTTCGGAGCGGCTGGCATTGTCCATGGCCGACTTGTCTCCGTGACAAGACAATGAATCAAGTGAAAACAGGACGCGCTGTACATTTTTTGTGCGAACACTGTCGAGACTTTCATCTTGCGGCCCCGAATGAGACTGTGTGAGCCTCGATATCGGATGGGGACTGGGATGGGCCGGCCGGAGCTTCGCGCGCCATGACGTGCGAAGCGTTTTCGGCCGGTCTCGCTTGAGAAAGATACGACATGCCAAAACGAGTGTTGCTTGGTGCCCTCCTGGCTTGCGGCCTCACGGCCTCGGCGCTGGCGCAAGAGCCGAGGACGGGGGGCGTGATCAACGCCGTGATCCAGCCCGAGCCGCCCGGCCTGATGCTTGCGCAGGTCCAGAACGGCCCGACTCAAATGGTCTCGGGCAACATCTTCGAGGGCCTGCTGCGCTACAGCCCCAAGCTCGAGCCGCTGCCGGAGCTTGCCGAAAGCTGGAGCGTCAGCGAGGACGCCAAGACCTACACCTTCAAGCTCAAGAAGGGCGTGACCTGGCATGACGGCAAGCCCTTCACCGCCGCCGACGTCCTGTTCTCGATGGAGATGCTGAAGCAGACGCATGCGCGTGCCCGCACCAATCTGGCGCAGGTCGACAAGATCGAGACGCCGGACGACTATACGGTGGTGTTCACGCTGAAGCAGCCGTTCGGACCGTTCCTCGGCATCTTCGAGGTCGGCTCGATGCCGATGGTGCCGAAGCATCTCTATGAAGGCACCGACTGGAAGACCAACCCCTACAACAACGCGCCGGTCGGCACCGGCCCCTTCATGTTCAAGGAGTGGCAGAAGGGCTCGTTCATCCGCCTGGTCAAGAACCCGAACTACCACGAAAAGGGCAAGCCCTATCTCGACGAGATCTACTGGCAGATCATTCCCGACGCCGCCGCGCGCTCGGTGGCGTACGAGACCGGCAAGGTCGACGTGCTGCCCGGCGGCTCGGTCGAGAATTTCGACGTGCCGCGGCTGTCCAAGCTGAAGGACACCTGCGTCACCGGCGCCGGCTGGGAGTTCTTCTCGCCGCTGGCCTGGCTGTGGCTCAACAACCGCCAGGGTCCGCTCGCCGACAAGCGGGTGCGGCAGGCGATCATGTTCGCGATCGACCGCGACTTCGCCAAGGACGTGATCTGGAACGGGCTCGGCAAGGTCGCGACCGGCCCGTCCGCCTCGACCATCAAGTACTACACCGACGACGTGCCGAAATACCCTTACGATCCTGCCAAGGCCAAGGCGCTGCTGAAGGAAGCCGGCTACAAGGGCGAGAAGATCCGCCTGCTGCCGCTCGCCTATGGCGAGACCTGGCAGCGCTGGGGTGAAGCCGTGAAGCAGAACCTCCAGGACGTCGGCATGAACATCGAGACGATCGCCACCGACGTTGCCGGCGGCAACCAGAAGATCGGCGACTGGGACTACGACATCGCCTTCACCTATCTCTACCAGTATGGCGATCCCGCGCTCGGCGTCGGCCGCAATTATATCTCCAGCAACATCGCCAAGGGGCAGGTCTTCAACAACGTCGAGGGCTACTCCAACCCGGAGATCGACAAGCTCTTCGCCGACGGCGCGACCGCGACGCCGGACTCGAAGCGCAAGGAGATCTACGAGAAGGCGCAAAAAATCCTGGTCGAGGACGTGCCGGTGGCCTGGATGCTGGAATTGCAATTCCCGACCATCACCCGCTGCAAGGTCAAGAACCTGATCACCACGGGCATCGGGGTCAATGACGGCTTCAAGGACGCATGGCTGGACAAGTGATGGCTGCCCTCTTCACCTCTCCCCGCTCGCGGGGAGAGGTCGAATGTGCGCATAGCGCACATTCGGGTGAGGGGGAGTCTCCGCGAGCCCAACTATCACCGTCCCCGCGGAGAGTCCCCCTCACCCCAACCCTCTCCCCGCATCCGCCTTCGCCGAGGCTTCGGCGGACAAGAGCGGGGCGAGGGAGCCCACTGTCTCCGTGGCTCCAGGTCACGCTACAAGAGATGACTCTCTAATATGCTCTCCTTCGTCGCTCAGCGTGTCCTGAAGGGCGTGATCGTCCTGCTCGCGATCGTCGTCCTCAATTTCTTCCTGATCCGGCTTGCGCCCGGCGACCCCGCGGTCGTGATGGCGGGCGAGGCCGGCGCCAGTGACCAGGTCTTCGTCAAGCAGCTCCGGGAAAAGTTCGGCCTCGACAAGCCGCTGCCCGAGCAGCTCTTCATCTACGTCAAGGGCGTCGTCACGCTCGACCTCGGCTTCTCCTTCCGCCAGCAGGCGCCGGTCGTGAAGCTGATCGGCGAGCGGCTGCCGGCGACGCTGCTGCTGACACTGACCGCATTCGCGATCTCGCTCATGCTCGGCGTTCTCTTCGGCACCTTCGCCGCGCGCTTTGCCGGAACCTTCCTCGACACGGCCATCACCGTGTTCGCGCTGATCTTCTACGCCATGCCGATCTTCTGGGTGGCGCTGATGGGAATCCTCCTGTTCTCGGTCACCATGGATTGGCTGCCGAGCTTCGGTTACGAGACGGTCGGCGCCAACCTCACCGGCCTTGCCCACGCAGTCGACGTCGCAAAGCACCTGATCATGCCGGCGATGACGCTCGGCCTGTTCTTCATGGCGACCTACACCCGCATGACGCGCGCTTCGATGCTGGAAGTGAAACGCCTCGACTTCGTCAAGACCGCGCGCGCAAAGGGCCTCTCCGACGCCGTGATCCAGCGCCGCCACGTGCTGCGCAACGCGCTGCTGCCGGTCGTGACGCTGGCCGGTGTGCATTCCGGCACGCTGATCGGCGGCGCCGTCATCACCGAGACCGTGTTCGCATGGCCCGGCATCGGGCGTCTGATGTACGACGCGCTGCTCCAGCGCGATTACAACCTCCTGCTCGGCGTCTTCGTGATCTGCTCCGCCATGGTGCTGATCTTCAACCTCATCACCGACCTCGTCTACCGACTGGTCGACCCGCGCATCGAATTCGCCTCATGAAACAGTTCTGGAAATCGATGCTGAAGAGCCCGAGCGGCGTCGTCGGGCTCGTCATCCTTGTCCTTGCGATCTCGATCGCGGTGTTCGGGCCGATGCTGTTCCCGAATTCACCCTGGCGCATGGTGCAGCGGCCGTTCCTGCCACCCTTCACGCTCTCGACCGTGCCGCTCGGCACCGACGCGCTCGGCCGCGACGTGTTCGCCGGCATGATCTTTGGCGCGCGCGTCTCGCTGCTGGTGGGTCTCGTCTCCACGCTGGTCGCGCTGGTCGTCGGCGTTCCCATTGGCGCCATGGCCGGCTATTTCGGCGGCAAGGTCGACGACGCCCTGATGCGCTTCACCGAGTTCTTCCAGACCATTCCGAGCTTCGCGCTCGCGATCGTGCTGGTCGCGATCCTGCAGCCCTCGATCTACTCGATCGTGGCCTCGATCGCGGTGGTGAGCTGGCCGCCGGTCGCCCGCCTCGTGCGTGGCGAGGTGCTGTCGCTGCGCACGCGCGAATATGTCCAGGCCGCCGTCGTCACCGGCCAGAGCAACACCTGGATCATCCTGCGCGAGATCCTGCCGAACGCGCTGTCGCCGGTGATCGTGCTGGCTTCGCTGATGGTGGCGACCGCCATCCTGTTGGAATCCTCGCTAGCATTCCTCGGGCTCGGCGATCCCAATCTGATCTCCTGGGGCTACATGGTCGGCGCCGGCCGTACCGTGATCCGCCAGGCCTGGTGGATCACCGTGTTTCCCGGCGTCGCCATCCTGATCTCGGTGCTCGGGCTGAACCTGATCGGCGAAGGCCTCAACGACGCGCTCAATCCGCGCCTGTCGCGGGAGGGCCGGTGATGATGACCGCCCCGCCCGCCGTCTCGATCAAGAATCTGCGGATCGCGCTGCCCAAGGGCGCCGAGCGTCCGTTCGCCGTCGACGGCGTCTCGCTGGATTTGCGGCCCGGCAAGATCGTCTGCGTCGTCGGCGAATCCGGTTCCGGCAAGTCGATGTGCGCGCATGCGCTGATGGGGCTTCTGCCTGATACGGTCACCGTCACCTCCGGCGAGATCCAGTTCGAAGGCCGCGACCTGCTCGAGCTCGATGACGACGGCTGGCGCGATTTGCGCGGCCGCCGGCTCGCGATGATTTTTCAGGAGCCGATGACCGCGCTCAATCCGTTGATGCGGATCGGCGACCAGATGGCGGAGATGTTCGAGGCCCACGGCCTGCTGACGCCGAAGGAGCGGCGCGCCAAGGCCCTGTCGCTGGCGCGCGAGGTCGGCCTGCCCGACCCCGAGCGCATTGTCCGCGCCTATCCGCACCAGCTCTCCGGCGGCCAGCGCCAGCGCGCCATGATCGCGATGGCGCTCGCGCTCGAGCCCGCAGTGCTGGTCGCGGACGAACCGACCACCGCGCTCGACGTCACCACGCAGGCGCAGATCCTGAAGCTGATCCGCAACCTCCAGCGCAACCGCAACATGGCGGTGATGTTCATCACCCATGATTTCGGCGTGGTCGCCGACATCGCCGACCAGGTCGTGGTGCTCAGGCATGGCAAGGTCGTCGAGGAAGGCCCCGCTAGCTCCGTTTTCAACAATCCGCAGCATGACTACACCAAGGCGCTGCTCGCCGCCGTGCCGTCGATGGACCCGCCGGCGCGTGAGCCGCTCGACGACCAGGCCAGGGCCGTCGAGGTGATCGGGCTGGACAAGACCTATGTCACCTCAGGCGGCTGGTTTCGCGAGGACCGCCGCGTCGATGCTGCGCGCGAAGTCAACTTCAACATCCTCAAGGGCGAGACGCTCGGCCTCGTTGGCGAATCCGGCTCCGGCAAATCGTCGGTGGCGCGGCTGGTGATGCGACTGATCGAAGCCGACCGTGGCACGGTGCGGATCGGCGAGACCGATCTCACGCAGCTCTCGGGCAAGGCGCTCCGCGCCGAGCGCCATCGCATCCAGATGATCTTTCAAGATCCGTTCGCCTCGCTCAATCCGCGCCGCAAGGTCGGGCACATCATCGCCGACGGTCCGATCGCAGCCGGCATCGATCCGAAGGTGGCGTTCGGCCGCGCCCGCGATCTCCTCAAGATGGTCGGGCTGGACGCCGGCGCGCTCGACCGCTACCCGCATGAATTCTCCGGCGGCCAGCGTCAGCGCATCGGCATCGCGCGCGCGCTCGCGCTCGAACCCGAGATCATCGTCGCCGACGAAGCCGTTTCCGCGCTCGACGTCTCCGTGCAGGCGCAGGTGCTGCGACTGCTCGAAGACCTCAAGGCGCGCCTTGGCCTCTCGATGCTGTTCATCACCCACGATCTGCGCGTCGCAGCGCAAATCTGCGACCGCATCGCGGTGATGCAGCGCGGCGCCATCGTCGAGTTGAAGCCGACCGCGCAACTGTTCGCCGCGCCGGAGCACGCCTATACGCGCGAACTGCTGGCGGCGGTGCCCGGGCGGAAAGAGCGCGCGCCGGCGGCGTGAGGCGGCCGATCGCGGTTGCTACCTGGCCGGAGGATTAGTGTTTTTCCAGGTGGGGACTGAGTTGGTCACGCCGACCGATGGTTGATTGGACGTTCCGACCGACGGTGCCGTGACGGTCCCGACGGTCTGTCCGGAGCTTCCATAGGTCGTGCCTTGCGTTGCCGGTGCTCCGGAGCCACCGCTCGTGTTGCCTTGTGTACCCGCCGCAGACGTCTGTGCGCCTGCAGCGAGTGGCGATGCCGCAAATCCGACCGCGATAAGCACCGCAATCGAGCGTCTCGTTCTTGTCATGGCTAATCCTTTCGGGCGCGGTCTCTCAGTCGCGTCGGCCGTTCGCTCGTCGAACCACTCGTGCACTGAGCCATCTTACAACTCCACGCGCGTGAAAATGTGCCGCAATACGATCACACTGCAGGGCCTGACGCTCCATCACGATGGCGCGACGAGCAGCTCCAGCCGAACAGGGGCGCACTCCCGGCCCCTTGGCTCGCCGCCGCACCGGAGGATGCCCGCATGTGTGCCGTGCTTGCAGCGGTCCCGGGACACAAGCAGCGCGCGCCGGCAACGTCAGGCCAGCTCATGACTAAGGTATTCCGCTCCTCTTCGGGCGACGGAACACTCACGGGCTTTTTATCCCTCGTGACCGTCCGCACAGATGCGAAACAGAGGCCGGCACCCCAGATTCGCATGGAATGATTTCCATCATCTTATGATGGATTTCCGATCCATTGGAGACGATATGGGCCAGGTTATTCAGTTTGTCTCGAAATCCGAACGCGAGCGCGTTCGCCTCATTCAGGAGGCACGGGCGATCTACGACAGCATTTTTCCGCCGGCTGATCCGAGCGGCGAGCCGCAGGGCAAGGCGACGATCGGCCGCGCGGCCAACGGCGACGCAGGAAATCTGGCGTGATCAAGATCATCGCGGTGCTGTGCAGCCTCTCCTCTCCGGCAAATTGTCACGAGCAGATCGTCACCACCTCGGACTTCGCCAACGTCTCGATGCAGTCCTGCCTGATGGGCGCGCCGCAGCTCGCCGAATGGATGAACCAGCATCCGGCCGAACGCCTGGCTGGATGGCGCTGCGTGTTCGGTCAACAGACCGGCAGGGGCGCCTGAGGCCACAGGCCGTCTGGTCGAGGACGGCGCCATCCAGTTGAACCGTGACGAGCATGCATCGCCAGGCTAGAATGGCGACGCTGCTTGGCAGAGGGGACGCCGGATGGAGGTCGCCAGCCTCGTTCTTCCCGTGTTCGCAATCATCGTCACCGGCTGGTTTGCCGGCGAACTCGGTTATCTCTCCCGCTCGCTTGCGGACGCGCTGGTGCATTTTGCCTACAACGTGGCGATGCCGGCGCTGCTGATCGTCACGATCGCCCAGGAGCCGGCGCGCAACCTGCTGGAATGGCGCTTCCTGCTCGCTTTCGGCGGCGGCTCCCTCCTCTGCTTCGCGCTGGTGTTCCTGGCCGTCCGCGCGGGCGGCAAGCACGACCTCGCCAGCAGCACGATCCATGGCATGGCGGCGGCCATGACCAATACCGGCTTCGTGGCGCTCCCGATCCTGCACGCGATCTACGGCCAGCCCGCCGTCTTGCCTGCCGCGGTGGCGACGGTGTTCGTCGCCGGCGTGATGTTTCCGCTCACGGTCATCCTGCTGGAAAGGGACGTGCGCGGCCCTGCGCATTCCGCCGGGCTGGTGAAGCAGATCCTGCTCAATCCGATGGTGCTGTCGACGCTGATCGGTCTCGTCTGGGCGATCACGGGCTTGCCGATTCCGGCGCCGGTCGCGGCCTATCTGAACATCATTGCCGCCGCGCTCACGCCCTGCGCACTGTTTGCCATCGGGCTTGGCCTGTCGGTCGACGGTCTGCGATCCAACCTGAAGGCCTCGTTCGCGCTCGCGACCGTCAAGCTGGTGGTGATGCCGCTGATCGTCTACGGGCTTTGCGTGGTCACCGGCCTCAATCCGCTCTACACGGTTGCCGCCGTCATATGCGCGGCCGTGCCGACGGCGAAGACCGTCTATGTGCTGGCACACGAGCACAAGGTCGAGGAGAAGCTGGTCGCGGCCACCGTCTCGGTCACGACGATGCTGTCGGTCGCGACATTGCTGGTCGCGCTCTACCTGCTCTCCGGCCTCGCGCCCGGCACGCGTTGACGATCACCGGCGCGCCTGGCGAGGTGTTCTCTATCTCGTGGTGTTGCTCCAGGTCGGCACCGAATTGGTCACGCCGACCGACGGCCAATTGTACGAGCCGATCGAGGGCGCCGTGACCGTCCCGACCGTCTGCCCGGACGACCCGTAGGAGGTCCTGGGCTGCGCGACCGGCAATGCGGCGGCGCCGTAGGTCGGGGCCACCACGCTCGTGCTGTAGTGATGCCGGCTCGGCCGGGCCTTCTTCGCTTCGGCTGCGAAGGGCGCGGCAAGCAGTCCGACGGTGATGAGTGCGGCAATGGCGGGTTTGATGCTTGTCATGGCGGTTCCCTTCATTGGCTGCGAGCCCAGTGTGCGATGTGTTCATTCAACGCAAGATTTCCATAGGCATCCGTTCATAACTTCGTGCACGCCCGAAGGTGCCTGACCCAGGCCGCCGCCGTGGTCATCGTCGCTTCGGGCGACACGCCTTGCGGCCGTGTCGCTCCTTAACTGTCGCGACAGAGTGCATCAGCTCCTTGAAGGCGGCGATCGCCGGATCGTCAGCGAGCGCGTGGTCGGGCCGCGACTCCAGATGCTCGACCACGGCCAGCAGCGCGTCCGCGATCTGTCCGATCTGCTTGCCGTAACCGGCGACATCCGACAGCACGTCCTTCTCGACATCTGGCGCCGAGGATTGCCCCACCGTGATATTGACGAGACCGAACTGGCCGCCGGTGGGACTGAAGAACGACGGATAAATGGACTGGACGACATCCCCCGACAGGGGCAGCTTGAACACAGGCATGCGATTTCGCCTCGCTGATGCTCGACCGGCACGGACACACTATCACGACCACCCGCCTTCGGATGGACCCGAATCAGCGCTAGTGCATCGCCTTCAGTGACTTCCCTGGACGCAAGCAGCATGACCGGCCCCGAACTGAAGCAGCTCCGCAACGACCTTTCCGATGCCCTCGAGCGCAAGCTCACCGCGGCCGACATGGCCAAGCTTTGCGGACTGCCGGAGAAGGGCGGCGCCGATACCATCCGGCGCTGGGAGGTCCGTGGCCCGACGCCGTCCGCGACCAAGGTGCTGCGCGTGCTCGCGATGGCGAGCGAGCGCTATCCGATCATGGAGAAGTTCGACGTCTTCGATCGCCACGACGTACGCGAGGAAGACCGGCCTGCAAGGCGCGCGGCCTTCCGCCAGCAGATGCGCGATGAGGTACGGCGGCGGCTTGGTTAACGAGAGACGCGCGCAAGTTACCCGAGACGTGCGACGTTAAGCCTTCCTTCACCACTTCTTAAGCCGGCATTAAGCACGAAAATCATTTACAGCCCAATAAGTTAGGTTGGCTGTCGCTGTGCCACGGATGTGACAGCATTTTCGTCAAAAGCGAGCTATCTGCAAAACCAACGACGGCGCGGACAGCGCGCCTGCCGGGGACCAAAGTGCTGGAGTTCAAGACGATGAAGAAGATTTTGTTTGCAACCGTTGCGCTGCTCGTGGTGAGCGCTGCCGCGCCGGCCGTCGGCGCCGATCTCGGCAACCGCAACTATTACAAGGCGCCCGCGCCGGCCTATGCCGCGCCGATCTACAACTGGACGGGCTTCTATATCGGCGGCCATGTCGGCGGCGCGTTCTCCAGCGACAACAATTTCAACGGCCTCTCCACCGGCAACAACGGCAACGGCCGTTTCCTCGGCGGCGTGCAGGTCGGTGCTGACTGGCAGTTCAACCCGAACTTCTTGGTCGGCGTCGAAGGCCAGTATTCCTGGCTCTCCGGCAGCGTCGGCGCGGCGTTCCCGGGCGGCGTCGCCTACAGCAACGACCAGCGTGGCCTCGGCTCCATCACCGGCCGCGTCGGCTACACCTGGGGTCCCGGCCTGCTCTACGTGAAGGGCGGCTACGCCTATTCGGACAACAACGAGAAGGTGACGATTGGCGGCGTGCCGACCGGCTTCATCATCGATGGCGATCACCGCAACGGCTACACCGTCGGCGCCGGCCTCGAATACATGTTCGCCCCGAACTGGTCGGCCAAGGCCGAGTACCAGTACTACAATTTCGGCGACGCCCACTTCACCGCGGGCCCGCTGGTGGGCACCGGCAACTTCACGACCGACGACCACACCTTCAAGGCGGGCGTCAACTACCGCTTCAACTGGGCCAACTCGGCGGTCGCGCGCTACTGATCGCGCCTCCAAAAAATCTCTTCGCAATCAAGGGCCGGCAACTCTGCCGGCTCTTTCTTTTTCGCTGTGCGGAACAGGCGCAACCGATTGTGCAACTTGCGATTTTTTAACCCGACCCAGGGATACTCCGCGGCGAAAATATAAAGATCACGCGTGGGGGAATTTCGATGGCGATCCGTCTGGGTGCTGGCCGTGTCCTTGGCCGTCTCAAGCCTCGTTTCAAGATGCCAAGGTGGGGCGTGCGCGGCAGCCTGTTCGCCGCCTTCGCATTGATCGCGGGCATGGGCCTCGTCATCGCAGCCGGCGCCGGCTTCGTCTTCAATCACCTCGGCGCGACCATGATGGATCTGAGCGGCCGCGACATCCCGCGCCTCTCCGCCAGCCTGCAGCTCGCCTCGCAGAGCGCGACGCTCGCCGCGCAAGGCCCGGGCCTGCTGGCATCGCCCTCCGACGAGGCGCTGAAGGAACGCACCAAGAGCGTGAAGGACATCCAGCAGCTCGCCATGGCCAAGCTCGGCGAGATCATCGAGCTCGGCGCCGACAAGCAGATCGCAACCGCGCTGCGCGACACCGCCAAGAGCATCGACGAGGCGACCCAGAGCCTGGTGTCGGCCGCGCGCGAGCGGCTCGAGACCGGCGCGCTGCATGACAAGCAGTATGACGCGCTGCGCAAGGCCCAGCTCACCTTCGTCGGCGCGGCCGGTCCTGCGATGCTGGACGCACAGACGCGCCTGAACGCGATCCTCGGCGCGGCGGAAGTTTCCGCCGATGATGCGACTGAGGCTGCCCGCACCGTCTCCCAGGTCGCGACAATCTCCGCCAACGGCAATCTGATGGCCGCCGACATGATGGCGGCGCTGTCGGCCAACAACAGCGACACGCTGGAGGCGATCGAGAAGGAGTTCAAGGCGACGCGCGACCGCGTCAAGTCGAACCTCGAGGACCTCCCGAACATGCCCTCGATGCAGACGGTGCGCGACGCCGTGCAGAAGCTGTTCGCCTTCGGCGAGGGCAAGACCGGCGTGTTCAAGATCCGCCAGAAGGAGCTCGACGCCATCGACTACGGCCAGACCATTCTGGACGAGACCCGCAAGCTCAATGTCGGTCTCGGCATCAGCGTGCAGCAGCTCGTCGACGGCGTGCAGAAGGAGACCAACGCGTCGACCTTCCAGGCGCGCCAGGAGATCTCGCTCGCCACCACCGCGATGCTGGCGCTGGGCGCGCTGATGCTGGTCGGCTCGGCGCTGTTCGTCTGGCTCTATGTCGGCCGCAACATCCTGCGGCGGATCGGCGCGCTGCATCAGTCGATGCAGCTGCTCGCGAACGGCGACCTCGAGACCGAGATCTACCGCTCGAAGCACCACAATGACGAAATCTCGGTGATGGCGAACACGCTGCAGGTGTTCCGCGAGAGCATGATCGAGGCCCGCGCGATGTCGAGCGAGCAGGACAAGGACCGTGCCGCCAAGGCCGAGCGTGCCGCGCGCATGGAAGCGAAGATCGCCGAGTTCGAGGGCGCGGTACGCAACGCGCTCGACAATCTCGCGCAATCGGCCAATTCGATGCAGTCCACCGCGCAGAGCATGTCGAACACCGCCGACCAGTCCAACGCGCTGGTGAACGCGGTTGCCTCCGCCGCGGAGGAAACCTCGGTCAACGTGCAGACCGTGTCATCAGGCACCGAGCAGCTGTCGTCCTCGATCGAGGAGATCAGCAAGCAGGTCGTCACCTCGGCCGCGATCGCCAGGAAGGCGGTCGACGAGGCCGGCGCCACCGACACCACGGTGCAGAGCCTTGCCGACAGCGCGAGCCGCATCAGCGTCGTGGTCGACCTGATCCAGACCATCGCCTCGCAAACCAACCTGCTCGCGCTCAACGCCACCATCGAGGCGGCGCGCGCGGGCGAAGCCGGCCGCGGCTTCGCAGTGGTCGCCTCCGAGGTGAAGAGCCTCGCGAGCCAGACCGCCAAGGCGACGGAAGAGATCCGCACCCAGATCGCCAGCATGCAGCAAGTCACCACCTCGGCGGTGGGCGCCATCCAGGGCATCGGCCGGATCATCGGCGAGATCAACGACGTGACGACGACGATCGCCGCCGCGGTCGAGGAACAGGGCGCAGCCACCCGCGAAATCGCCCGCAACATCCAGCATGCCGCCGGCGGCACCAGCGAGGTCTCCAGCAACATCATCGGCGTCTCCACGGCGTCCGCGGAAGCCGGCGCGGCGGCGAGCGAAGTGCTGGGCGCCTCCGACGCGCTCCGCCGCGAAGCCGACATGCTGCGCGGAGAGATCGACGCGTTCCTCAACAATATGCGGGCGGCGTAAGCCACCGGCCCGTGGCCCGGATGGAGCGCCGCGTAATCCGGGCTACGGAAAACTGCTGGTATGACCGCCATGCGGAGACCACGGCCCGGCCTTTTTCGGCTGGCGCCCCGCGCCCGGCGGGTTTAAGCCGGTAGCATGAACCCGAAAACCGACACCGTGCAGTCCTCGGCCGAGGCCCTGCGCTATCCCTGGGACCAGCATCCCGGCCCCGAAGAGATCGTCGAGGTGCGTCCCGGCGTGTTGTGGGCGCGGCTGAAACTGCCGTTCCGCCTCAACCACGTAAACATCTACCTGCTCGCCGACGGCGACGGCTATGCCATGGTCGATGCCGGCTTCGGCAACGAGGAGACGATCGAGGCCTGGACCAGACTGTTCGAGGGGCCGCTGAAAGGCGTCAACATCACGCGCCTGATCGTTACGCATTCGCACCCCGATCACGTCGGCCTCGCGGGCTGGATCGTCGAGCGGTTCAACTGCCCGCTGGTGATGACGCAGGTCGAATATCTGCAATCGGTCTACCACCAGAACCGCGGCACCGAGGAGCGGCGCGAAGCCCAGCGGCTGTTCTTCCGCCGCCACGGCATGGACGAGTCGCTCACCGAAAAGCTGCTCGGCCGCGGCCAGGATTATCTCAAGCGCGTCTCGGTGCTGCCGCCGTCCTACCGCCGCATCTCGCACGGCGACGAGATCGTGATCGGCACCCGCCGCTTCAAGGTCATCACCGGTGGCGGGCACGCGCTCGACCAGGTGATGCTGTATTGCGCCGACGACAAGCTGTTCCTCTCCGCCGACCAGGTGCTGAGCAAGATCTCGCCGAATGTCAGCGTCTGGGCGGTCGAACCCGACCAGAACTCGCTCGGCGAATATCTGGCCTCGCTCGCGAGCCTGACCACCACCCTGCCCTACGATCTGCTGGTGCTGCCCGGCCACGGCGTGCCGTTCTATGGTCTGAAGACCCGCATCAAGCAGCTCGCCGATCACCACGAGGAGCGCTGCCGCCTGATCGCGGAAGCCTGCAGCGAGGTGCCGCAGACCTCGCGCGCCCTGGTGCCTGTCGTGTTCAACAAGCACGTGCTGGACGAACACCAGATGGGTTTTGCCGCCGGCGAGCTCGTCGCCCACGTCAACTACATGATCGTCGAGGGCCGGCTGACGGCGGAGACGAAAGACGGCGTGCTCCAGTTCCGGACGACGTGAGCCACGGCGTCATGGCCGGGCTTGTCCCGGCCATCCACGTTCTTTCAAGTCGAAACGAGTTCGTGGATGCCCGGGACAAGCCCGGGCATGACGAGCTTGTGGAAGCAGCTCACTTCATATTCGCGATCGCGTGCAGCGCCGCGACGTAGCCGAACGGGCCCAGCCCGCAGATCACACCGGTCGCCACGAACGAGATCTTGGAGTGGCGGTGATATTCGTCGCGGGCGTGGATGTTGGAGATGTGAACCTCCAGCACCGGGCCTTCGAAGGTCTTGATCGCGTCCATGATCGAGACCGAGGTGAAGGAAAGACCGGCCGGATTGATGATGATCGCATCGGCATCCTGCCGCGCCGACTGGATCAGATCGACCAGCACGCCTTCATGGTTGGACTGGTGGAAGRCGAGCTTGAGCCCGAGCTTGGCGGCTGCTTCCTCGCAGCTCGCATTGACCTGATCGAGCGTCGTGGTGCCGTAGATGTGCGGCTCGCGGATGCCGAGCATGTTGAGGTTGGGCCCGTTGAGGATCATCACGCGCTTCATGGACAGGTCCTTCTGGAAGTTAGCCACCGAACCACTTGGCCGGGCCGGTGACGAGAACGGGAAACAGCGTCAGCAAGGCTAGCACGACGAGCTGCGCGATCATGAAGGGCCAGACGCCGCGGATCAGATCATCCATCGAGACGCGGGCAACGCCACAGACGACGTTGAGCACGACGCCGACCGGCGGCGTGATCAGGCCGATCGCATTGTTGATGATGAAGAGCACGCCGAAATAGACGGGGTCGATGCCGGCCTGCTTGACGATCGCCATCAGGATCGGCGTCAGGATCAGGATCGTCGGCGTCATGTCCAGCGCGGTGCCGACGATGACGACGATAATCATCAGAACGAAGGTGAGGAGGGTCTTGTTGCCCGCGAACGGTTGCACGAGCGCCACGATCTGGTCGGAGATCTCGGCAACCGTGATCAGCCAGGACGATACCAGCGCCGCGGCGACGAGGAACATCACGACAGCCGTGGTCTGCGCGGTCGAGACTAGCAGTGCCGGCAGTTGCGCGGGCCTGAGCTCGCGATAGACGCCCATCGCCACCACCAGCGAGTAGACGGCGACGACGACGGCCGCTTCCGTCGGCGTGAAGATACCGAAGCGCAGGCCGAAAATAATGATCATCGGCAGCATCAGGGCCCAGAAGCCGTCGATCAGCGCGCGCCAGATCTCGGCGATGCTCTTGCGCGGCAGGCGCGCCGGGTTCTCCTTGCGCACCACCCACCACCAGGCAAAGCATAGGCCGACGCCGAGCAGCAGGCCCGGCACGATGCCGGCCAGAAACAGCTTCGAGATCGAGACATTGGCGGCGACGCCGAAGATGACGAAGCCGATCGACGGAGGAATGACGGGCGCGATGATCCCGCCGGCAGCGACGAGGCCAGCCGCACTGGCGCGATTGTGGCCGGCGGCGGCCATCATCGGCACCAGCAGCGCACCGAGCGCCGCGGCGTCCGCGACCGCCGAGCCCGAGAGCGAGGCCAGGATGCATGACGTCAGGATCGCGACATAGCCGAGCCCGCCGCGGAAATGGCCGACCAGCGCGATCGCGAAGTTGAGGATACGGCGCGCAAGGCCACCGGTGTTCATGACTTCGCCGGCAAGGATGAAGAACGGCACCGCCATCAACGGAAAGGAATCGACGCCGTTGATGACGTTCTGCGCGATGATCTGGGAATCGAACATCGCGAGATAGGTCATCAACGCGATGCCGCAGATGATCAGCGCAAACGCGATCGGCATGCCGATCGCCATGGCGCCGAGCAGCGAGAAGGTGAAGACGGCGACAGTCATGCCTGCTGCTTTCCGCTCGCGGCGCCAGGAGAATGCGGGAGCTCCTCGGATTCGCTGATGGCGATCAGATCGGCATCGGCGACCTGCCCGGTCACGAGCCGATAGAGCTCGTGCACGATGATCACGCAGGAGGAAGCGCCGAATACGATCCCGGCAGCATAGAACAGGCCGACTGAGAGCCCCGAGGCGGGCGCCACCGTATCCCAGTTCAACACCGTCTGCTTCCAGGAGCCTTCCGTCAGCAGCACGGAGGCGTAGAGCATCAGCGCGTGGCTGAGGCCGTAGCAGACCTTGCGGCCGAACGGCGACAGCACCTTGACGAGGCTGTCGACGCCGAGATGGGCATGCTCCTTCAGGCCGATGATCGCGCCCAGAAACACCATCCACACGAACAGCCAGCGCGACAGCTCTTCCGAGATCGCGATACCGGAATTGAAGCCGTAGCGCAGCACGACGTTGCCGAACACCAGCACCACCATGGCGGCGAGCAGCACCGCGATCACCGCGCGGAGCAGCCAGAAATAGGCGTTGACCATCGTTTTCATCATGTCCGTCCTGCTGCGCGTCGGCTTACGGCTTCAAAGCGTGCACGCGGTCGAGCTCACTGTTGAACAGCTTGACGATGGCGGGGTCGTAGTCGGCCGAGAATTTTTCCGCGATCGGCTTTGTCTTCTCGCGCATGCGATCGAGCTCGGCGGGTGCGATCTCGTTGACCGCCATGCCCTTGGACTTGAGCTCGTCGATCGCGGCAGCGGCCTGCTCGCGGCTGACCTTGCGCTGGTAGTCGCGCGCCTCGATGGCCGCGTCCTGCAAGATCTTCTGCTCGTCGGGCGAAAGCCCGTCCCAGAACTTCTTGCTGATCAGGATGATGTTGGTCGAGTAGGTATGGTTGGTGACGCTGAGATACTTTTGCACCTCGAAGAACTTGTTCGACAGGATCACGGAGAACGGGTTCTCCTGGCCGTCGACGGTGCCCGTCTCCAGCGCGCTATAGAGCTCCGAGAAACTCATCGGCACCGGGTTGGCGTTGAAGGCCTTGAAGGTCTCCAGATAGACCGGGTTCGGGATCACACGGATCTTGATGCCGCCGAGGTCCTCGCCCTTGGTGATGGCACGCTTGCTGTTGGTGACGTTGCGGAAGCCGAGATCCCAATAAGCGAGACCAACCAGCCCCTTCTCAGACAGCTTTGCCAGCAGCGCTGCGCCGAGCGGACCATCGAGCAAGGCGTCGGCCTGCTGCGGCGTCGAGACGATGAAGGGGAAATCGATCAGGCCGTAATCCTTGACGATGCCGACCAGCGACGTCGTCGCCGGCGACTGCATCTCCTGGGTGCCGGCGCGCAGCGCCGATTGCTGCTGCATCTCGCTGCCCAGCTGATTGGCCGGATATTCGCGCACCTTGATCTTGCCGCCGCTCTTCGCCGCGACGATCTCGGCGAATTTCTGCACGCCTTTGCTGACGGGATGGTCGGTGTTGTTGAGGTGCCCCCAGCGGATGGTGCGCTCCTGAATGGCCTGCGCCGAGGCCGGCCCCATCGCGCCCAAGGCGACCGCGCCGATCGCCGCCACCAAAGCCAGACCTTTGAACCGAACGGGCATCGCTCCCTCCCCTGTTGATCTCGTTCTTAGGGACAGGAACGTCTTATATGACGAATTATAAATCAACCTATATTTTTGATTTTGTCTGATATTACATGAAACACTTGATAAAGTTTCGAAATTTGGCAAAACGCACGTCCAACGCGCTAGAATGAGGCATGGACACCCTTCCCGACACGACAGCCGAGACGGTGGGCGACAGCGCCTACCGCCGCATCCGCACCGACCTGATCTTCGGCAAGCTGACGCCGGGGCAGAAGCTGAAGCTCGAGCGGATGAGCGGCGCCTATGGCACCAGCATCTCGACGCTGCGCGAGACGCTGAACCGGCTGTGCTCGGAAGGTTTTGTCGTCGCCGAAGGCCAGCGCGGCTTCGAGGTCGCGCCGATCTCGGCAACCGAATTCCAGGAGATCGCGGAGCTGCGCGAGCTGCTCGAGAGCCACATGATCGAGAAGTCGTTTGCGGCCGGCGATCTCGACTGGGAGGCGCACATCGTCTCGGCGCATCACAAGCTCGCGGCGATGGAGCGGATGCTGCTGTCAGGCGAGCGGTCCGATGCGGAAAGCTGGAAACAGTGCGATTTCCAGTTTCATCGCGCGCTCGTCGCGGCCTGCGGCTCGAAGGTGCTGCTCGATGCGCATGCCGCGGTCTATGACCGCTATCTGCGCTACCAGATGATCGCCGTG
Organism: Bradyrhizobium sp. 2TAF36; assembly: GCF_052114925.1. Lineage (NCBI taxonomy): Bacteria > Pseudomonadati > Pseudomonadota > Alphaproteobacteria > Hyphomicrobiales > Nitrobacteraceae > Bradyrhizobium > Bradyrhizobium sp. 2TAF36. The sequence continues at coordinate 45,191 of NZ_JBFRFR010000017.1, forward strand.
GTGTTCCGCGGCGAGATGGCTGCTTCCGAGCATCGCGAGCTGAAAGAGCTGGCGCTGAAGCGCGACGCCAAGGGCGCGAACAAGGTGCTGCACACCCACATCCATGATTGCGTGGCGCATGCCTTGCGCAATTCGGATTGGTTAAAGCCGGTGGCCGCCRTCAAGGACGCGCGGAGCGAGCCGCGCAAGAAGGCCAAGGCCGGGTAGACCCGCAGCGCCGCCGATGGTGCAAAGCAACATTGCCTCTCGCGCGAACTTGATCGGGATCAAGTTTCAAATCGCACGATAGGGCATTTTGCCCAAATGCTCCCCATGCCCAAATGTGGGATAGCGCATAGACTCTAGAGCTGGAAAAGCTCTAAGAAGATGCGCCCTTTTTGGTCAGTTCCGTCTTAGGTTTTGCCGATGGATTACGCCCAGTTCTTCAATACCGCCCTCGATCGTCTCCACACCGAGCGGCGCTACCGCGTGTTCGCCGATCTCGAACGCATCGCCGGCCGGTTCCCGCATGCGCTGTGGCACTCGCCGAAGGGCAAACGCGACGTCGTGATCTGGTGCTCCAACGATTATCTCGGCATGGGCCAGCACCCGAAGGTGGTCGGCGCCATGGTCGAAACCGCGACCCGCGTCGGCACCGGCGCAGGCGGCACCCGCAACATCGCCGGCACCCATCATCCGCTGGTGCAGCTCGAGGCCGAGCTCGCCGATCTCCACGGCAAGGAAGCGTCGCTGCTGTTCACCTCGGGCTATGTCTCGAACCAGACCGGCATCGCGACCATCGCGAAGCTCATTCCGAACTGCCTGATCCTGTCGGACGAGCTCAACCACAATTCGATGATCGAGGGCATCCGCCAGTCCGCCTGCGAGCGCGTCGTGTTCCGCCACAACGACCTCGCCGACCTCGAAGAGAAGTTGAAGGCCGCAGGTCCGAACCGGCCGAAGCTGATCGCCTGCGAAAGCCTCTATTCGATGGACGGCGACGTCGCCCCGCTCGCCAAGATCTGCGATCTCGCCGAGAAATATGGCGCGATGACCTATGTCGACGAGGTCCATGCCGTCGGCATGTACGGCCCGCGCGGCGGCGGCATCGCCGAGCGTGACGGCGTCATGCATCGCATCGACATTCTCGAAGGTACGCTGGCCAAGGCGTTCGGCTGCCTCGGCGGCTACATCGCCGCCAACGGCCAGATCATCGACGCCGTGCGCTCCTACGCGCCGGGCTTCATCTTCACCACCGCGCTGCCGCCGGCGATCTGCTCGGCCGCGACCGCCGCGATCAAGCATCTGAAGACCTCGAACTGGGAGCGCGAGCGCCACCAGGACCGCGCCGCCCGCGTCAAGGCGATCCTCAATGCTGCCGGCCTGCCTGTGATGTCGAGCGACACCCATATTGTGCCACTGTTCATCGGCGATGCCGAGAAGTGCAAGCAGGCGTCCGACCTGCTGCTAGAACAGCACGGCATCTACATTCAGCCGATCAACTATCCGACGGTGGCCAAGGGCACCGAACGCCTGCGCATCACACCCTCGCCCTATCACGACGACGGCTTGATCGATCAGCTCGCCGAAGCGCTCTTGCAGGTGTGGGACCGCCTGGGTCTGCCGCTCAAGCAAAAGTCGCTGGCGGCGGAGTAGGTCTGCTTCCACCCTCCCTTGGAGGGAGACGGGGTGGGGTGACAGTCTCTCCACCTCTGACGCTGCTCGTGTGGAAAGATGACCCCACCCCGATCGCGCTTCGCGCGATCGACCCTCCCCCTCCAGGGAGGGTAAGCGGGATCCGCGTCCGCTCGCACCTTAACGACAACCCCAGTTCCCGCCCCGGTACGGCATTTCGCTGTCGCTTGCGACCGCCCAACGCGCTAGATTTGCAGGGAAAATGAGTTCGGGCGCCCCCGCGCCCAGGGAGAAGCGCGCTCGCCATGCTGCACGACTGGGGCGTGATCGCTGCCGCCTTCGGCTATATCGGCTTCCTGTTCCTGGTGGCGAGCCACGGCGACCGCCGCTCGCCGGCCGGGCGCGGCCGCGCGTCCGGGCTGATCTATCCGCTGTCGTTGGCGATCTATTGCACCTCCTGGACCTTCTTCGGCTCGGTCGGCTTCGCCACCCGCGCCTCGACCGACTTCCTCGCCATCTATGTCGGCCCGATCCTGATGATCGGGCTCGGCGCCGGCGTCCTGCGCCGCGTGATCCAGCTCGCGAAAGCGCACAACATCACCTCGATCGCCGACTTCATCGGCGCGCGCTACGGCAAGAGCCAGGCGRTGGCGGCGACGGTGGCGCTGATCGCGATCATCGGCTCGGTGCCCTACATCGCGCTCCAGCTCAAGGCGGTCGCCTCCTCGCTCGAAACGATCCTGAGCGAGGACCAGGCGTTCTCCCACATCCCGATCCTCGGCGACATGGCGCTGATGGTGACGCTGGCGATGGCCGCCTTTGCCGTGCTGTTCGGCACGCGGCAGACCGACGCCACCGAGCACCAGCACGGACTGATGCTGGCGGTCGCAACCGAATCCATCATCAAGCTGATCGCCTYCCTTGCCGCCGGCATCTTCGTCACCTTCTGGATGTTCTCGCCACACGAATTGATCGAGCGCGCGATGAGGACGCCGGAGGCGGTGCGCGCCATCAACTATTCGCCGTCGATCGGCAACTTCCTCACCATGACGCTGCTGTCGCTCTGCGCGATCATGCTGCTGCCCCGCCAGTTCCACGTCAGCGTGGTCGAAAACTCCTCGGATGCCGAGGTCAGCCGCGCGCGCTGGCTGTTCCCGTTCTATCTCGTCGCCATCAATTTGTTCGTGATCCCGATCGCGCTCGCTGGCCTCGTCACCTTTCCGTTCGGCGCGGTCGAACCGGACATGTATGTGCTGGCGCTGCCGATGGAGGGCGGCGCGGGACTTCTCAGCGTCGCCGTCTTCGTCGGGGGGCTGTCGGCGGCGACCGCGATGGTGATCGTCGAATGCGTCGCGCTCTCCATCATGGTCTCGAACGACCTCGTGGTGCCATTGGTGCTGCAGCGGCGGCCGGAGGGGCGCACCGGCGGCGCCGATTTCAGCGACTTCCTGCTGCGCTCGCGGCGCCTTGCGATCTTCGCCATCATGGTGATGGCCTATTTCTACTACCGCGCACTCGGCAACACCCAGCTTGCGGCGATCGGCCTGCTCTCCTTTGCCGCCATCGCCCAGCTCGCGCCCAGCTTCTTCGGCGGGCTGTTGTGGCGGCGCGCCACCGCGCGCGGCGCCATCGGCGGCATGCTGGTCGGCTTCGCGGTGTGGCTCTACACGCTGTTCATCCCGAGCTTCATGGATTCCTCGACGGCGGGAATCCTGCTGCTCCAGCACGGCCCGTTCGGCATCGAGGTCTTGCGGCCGCAGGCGCTGTTCGGCGCCGACCTGCCGCCGCTGATGCACGGCGTGATCTGGTCGCTGTCGCTCAACATCCTGACCTATGTGCTGTTGTCGCTGGCGCGGCGGCCGTCTTCGATCGAGCTGGTGCAAGCCGATCTGTTCGTACCGAACACGCTCGCGCCGATCTCCCCGAACTTCCGCCGCTGGCGTACCACCGTTACGGTGCAGGACATCCAGACCACGGTCGCGCAATATCTCGGACCCGACCGCGCCCGGCATTCGTTCGAGGCATTTTCGGTGYGGCGCAATGTACGCCTGGAATCCGGGGCGCCCGCCGATTTCGAGCTGCTGCAGCACGCCGAGCACCTGATCGCCTCTTCGATCGGCGCGGCCTCCTCGCGGCTCGTGATGTCGCTGCTGCTGCGCAAGCGGACGGTCTCGGCGAAAGCGGCGCTGAAACTGCTCGACGATTCCCACGCGGCGCTGCATTTCAATCGCGAGATCCTCCAGACCGCGCTCAACCATGTCCGCCAGGGCATCGCCGTGTTCGACGCCGATCTGCAACTGATCTGCTCCAACCGGCAGTTCGGCGATCTCCTGAACGTGCCGCCGCATTTCATCCAGTTCGGCACGCCATTGCGTGAAATCCTGGAATTCATGGGCGTGAGCGAGCCGGACAATCCGGTCGAGCGCGAAGCCATGCTGGAGCGGCGGCTCGCGGCTTACACCACCGACGGCGAGCCTTATCTCGAGCGCCTGCCCGACCGCCACATGGTGATCGAGATTTTGACCAACCGCATGCCCGGCGGTGGCTTCGTCATCACCTTCACCGATGTCACCCCCACGTTCGAGGCCGCCGAAGCACTGGAGCGCGCCAACGCGACGCTCGAAAAGCGGGTGCGCGACCGCACCGAGGAGCTGACCCGGCTGAATTCCGAGCTGGCGCTGGCCAAGAGCGCGGCCGAGGACGCCAGCATCTCCAAGACGCGATTCCTGGCGGCAGCCAGCCACGACATCCTCCAGCCCCTGAACGCGGCGCGGCTGTATGTCACCAGCCTGGTCGAACGCCAGCACAGCGGCGAGGAGACGCGGCTGGTCGAGAACATCGACGAATCGCTCCAGGCGATCGAGGAGATCCTCGGTGCACTGCTCGACATATCGCGGCTGGATGCCGGCGCGATGACGACCTCGATCTCGAGCTTCAAGATGGCCGATTTGATGCGCTCGCTGGAGATCGAGTTTGCACCGATCGCACGTGCCAAGAACCTCGAGCTCGCCTTCGTGCCCTGCTCGCTGCCGGTCGAGTCCGACCGGCTGTTGCTGCGGCGCCTGCTCCAGAACCTGATCTCCAACGCGATCAAATACACCCCGCGCGGACGCGTGCTGGTCGGCTGCCGCCGCCAGGGCCCTTCGCTGAAAATCTGCGTCTACGACACCGGCGTCGGCATCCCGCCGGTCAAGCGCGGCGAGATCTTCAAGGAATTCCACCGCCTCGAACAGGGCGCGCGGATCGCCCGCGGCCTTGGACTCGGCCTCTCGATCGTCGAGCGTCTTGCACGCGTGCTCAAGCACGGCATCGCCATCGACGGCAACAAGAGCGGCGGCTCGGTCTTCTCCGTGACAGTGCCGACAGCCAAGGCGATCACCCACACCGCGGCCGTCACCAGCGCGACGCCGCTGGCGCGTAGGCCGATCTCGGGCGCCCTCATCGTCTGCATCGAGAACGATGCGGCGATCCTCGACGGCATGCGCACGCTGCTGAAGGCCTGGGACGCCGAGGTGATCGCGGTCGCCGACCCCGAGGGCGCGATCGCCGCGATCGAAGGCGCGGGCCGCCGCGTCACCGGCCTGCTGGTCGATTATCACCTCGATCGCGGCAACGGCATTGCCGCCATCCGCGACATCCGCCGCCGCTTCGGCGACGGCATCCCCGCGATCCTGATCACCGCCGACCGCAGCCCCGCGGTGCAGGTCGCCGCGCGCGAGGAAAACGTCGCGGTGCTCAACAAGCCGGTGAAGCCGGCCTCGCTGCGCGCCCTGCTGGGACAGTGGCGCACGCAGCAGATGGTGGCGGCGGAGTGAGACGCGGTCAGTAGTCGGTCGAGACGCTGAGCGCGCGCCACCTCTCGAGCTCTTCGAGGCGTTGCCGGTCCGTCGCCGCGATGGCGTTCACGGCGTCGCTGCCGAACGCGATCCGCAGCGGCGGGCTGTCCATGTCGACGAGCTCCAGCACGACGGCGGCGGCCTTCGCCGGATCGCCCGGCTGGCGGCCATCATAATCGCGCTGCATCCTGACGGCCGCTCCAACGACGGCGTCGTACTCCGCCCGCCCTTCGCCGGTCGCATGCGCGGACTGCGCAAAGCCCGTACGGAAGCCGCCGGGTTCGACGATCGTCACGTGCACGCCGATCAACGCCATCTCGCGTGCCAGCGATTCCGAAAAGCCCTCGATGCCCCATTTCGCGGCCGAATAGGCCGCGCGTGCGGGGGCTCCGATCCGTCCGCCGACGGATGAGAATTGCACGATATGCCCGCGGCGCTGCCGGCGCAGCACGGGGATCGCCGCCTTGGTGACGATGATGGTGCCGAGCAGATTGACCTCGATCTGCTGACGGAACGAGGCCAGGCTCGTGTCCTCGACCGATCCGAGATCGCCATAGCCGGCATTGTTCACGACCACATCGACGCCGCCGAACGCCTCCACGGCGAGGCCGATGGCCACTTGCGCGGCCGCCTCGTCAGTCACGTCGAGCGTTGCGAGCCGCAGTCTTTCCCCAAAGCGTTCCCGCAGCGATTCGAGCGGACCGAGATTCCGGGCAGTGGCAACCACCCGGTGGCCCGCCGCAAGCGCGGCTTCCGTGATCGCACGCCCGAGCCCGCGCGAGCTGCCGCTGATGAACCAGATCTTTGACACGGTGGGCTCCTGACCGCTCAAGGCGCAAGCCGGGTGAAGACGTAGTCGTGGCTCTTCGCGCGGGCGTCATGGCAGGCGAAGCAGGTGCGGTGCTGGGCCTCGTCGACCGGCTTGCCATTGATGAAACGGCCAAAGCCCCAACCGCCGGTGGACGCATATTTCCTGGAATCCTTGACCATCACCTGCACCGTGGTGGCCGCGCCGGGGATCGTCGCGGATGCGAATTCCGGTGACTGTTTCCGTTTCCAGGCGCGCTTGACCAGAATGGTGCCATCGGGGAACGGAAGTTTTCCGGCCTGATAAGCATCGATCGCGGTCTGGTTGCCGACAACGGCGCGAAGCTCATCGAGCGGTGCCGCCTCTTCGGCCGGCGCGATCAGCTCCCACTGCTTGTAACCCGCAGGAATCGTGACGCCGAAGATCGGCGAAGCGTCTGCCGTGTTGCCTTGTGCCGGTCCCTCGGCAAGAGCAATCGAGACCAGATAGGGCACGCAAGTCAGGAGAACGACGAGAAGGAGCGCGGCAAGCGTGAGAGCCGTCGCGTAAGAGCGCTTTTTCTTGTCAGGTTCGATGGACGTCATGACGTTCCTTCATGCTGGGATCGCGGCATAGCCTCGGTCCAGCCGCGCTGGACCGAGGCATCGAATGAACGCTCAGGCGCCGTCGGCGTCGATGACGGCCTTGGCGAAGGCTTGCGGCGCTTCCTGCGGCAGATTGTGGCCGATGCCGCCGGTGATCAGGCGGAAGTCGTACCGGCCTGAGAACCTCTTGGCATAGGCGCTGGGGTCGGGATGCGGCGCACCGTTGGCGTCGCCTTCCATCGTGATCGTCGGGACGCTGATCACCGGAGCTGCAGCGAGCTTCTTTTCGAGCTCCTCGTATTTGGCTTCGCCCTGGGCGAGCCCGAGCCGCCAGCGGTAATTGTGGATCGTGATGGCGACATGATCCTTGTTATCTAGCGCCGCCGCGCTCCGGTTAAAGGTCGCGTCGTCGAATTTCCATTGCGGCGAGGCGAGCTTCCAGATCAGTTTTGCGAAATCATGCGTGTACTTCTCGTATCCGGCGCGGCCGCGCTCGGTCGCGAAATAGAACTGATACCACCATTGCAGCTCGGCCGACGGCGGCAGCGGCGCGTTGCCCGCGGCCTGGCTGGAGATCAGATAGCCGCTGACCGACACCAGCGCGCGGCAGCGATCCGGCCACAACGCAGCGATGATATCGGCGGTGCGCGCGCCCCAGTCGAACCCGGCGATAACAGCCTTCTTGATGTCGAGCTTGTCCATCAGCGCGATGATGTCGACGGCCATGGCCGCGGGCTCGCCGTTGCGCGGCGTCTCGCTGGAAAGGAAATGCGTCGAGCCGTAGCCGCGCAGATAAGGGATGATCACGCGATAGCCGGCCTTTGCCAGGATCGGCGCGACATCGACGAAGGCGTGAATGTCGTAAGGCCAGCCGTGCAGCAGGATCGCCACGGGACCGTTCGAGGGACCTGCCTCCGCATAGCCGACATTGAGGACGCCGGCGTCGATCTGCTTGATCGGACCGAACGACGCATTCGATGCGGACGACTTCGGCGCGTCCGTTTCGGCACGGGCGAGGTCGATCACGCCGAGACCGACGGCGACGGTTCCCGCGGCGACGCCGAAAAATTTGCGGCGGTGCTGGTCGATGATCTGTTTCATGGTGGTGCTACCTTGTGGATGGATGGTTGGTGATGGTGCGTCAGATCAGCGCGACCGTGACGTCAATATTGCCGCGGACGGCCTTGGAATAGGGGCAGGTCTGGTGCGCCTCATCGACGATGCCGCGCGCGATCTCGCGATCGAGGCCCGGCAGGCTGACGTTGAGGCGCGCGCTGAGGGCGTAAGTGCCCTCATCGAGAAGAAGGTCGATTTCCGCATCGATCGCGCTGTTTCTCGGAAGCACGATTTTCCGCTTGCGCGCGGCCATCTCCATGGCGCCTTCGAAGCAGGCCGACCAGCCGGCCGCGAACAATTGCTCGGGATTGGTGCCGATGCCCGCGCCGCCCGGTGGCGACAATTTGACATCCAGGCGGCCGTCGGAGCTGCGCGATATGCCGTCCTGTCGTCCACCGCTGGTGTGGGTCTTGCCCGTGTAAAGCAGGTTTGCCGCTTGCGTCATGAAGGTCTCCTTGCCGTCACGCAACTGACTAGCAGCGGCGTCGGCAGGACACCCGTTTGGACTTGTGAGAAGTTGTGAGGCCCCGGCGCGCAGCCCCGCCGCGAGGCCTGCATCAGCGGTCTGATGCCGATGCAGGTGCGGCCTTGCCGGATTGCGATCATCTGGCTATCCGGTCCGTTTGAAAGGACCAAGATTTCGCCATGACCGAGTCGGCCGGCACCGCAACGGGAACCCTATCGTTCGGGCCATTCACCGTGATATCGCAGGAAAGGCTCGTGATGCGCGACGGCGTCGCGCTGCCGCTCGGCGCGAAGGCCTTCGACACGCTGATCGCGCTGATGTCGCGACCGAACGATGTCGTCAGCAAATGGGATCTGATGGCGCTGGTGTGGCCCGGCCTGACCGTCGAAGAAGCCAATCTGCGCTTTCACGTCGCAGCCCTGCGCAAGGCGCTCGGCGACGGCAAGGACGGCGCCCGCTACATCACCACGCTCTCCGGCCGCGGCTATTGCTTCGTGGCGCCGATCTCGAAGGCGGAAATCGCGCCAGAGCGGCGTCCCGCGCAGCGAACGGAATTACCGCCCGTCAAGCTGCCGAACCGGCTGCAACGGATGGTCGGGCGCGACGATGCGGTCGCCGCGGTCTCCGACAAGCTCATCGGCTCGCGCTTCGTCACGATCGTCGGCCCGGGCGGCGTCGGCAAGACCGCCGTTGCGGTGGCAATCGCGCACGACCTGCTCGAGACTTTCTCCGACGCCGCGCATTTCGTCGACCTCGCCGCGCTCAGCGATCCCGATCTCGTGATCACCTCGATTCTGCTGATGCTGGGCTTGCCGGCGCAGACCGACGATCCCCTGCCTGCATTGCTCGCGCATCTCGGCGACAAGCGGATGCTGCTGATCCTGGACAATTGCGAGCATGTCATCGCCGCCGCGGCGCCGCTGGCAGCCGAAATCTTTCACGCCGCACCGCATGTCCATATCCTCGCCACGAGCCGCGAGGCCCTGCGCGTCGAGGGCGAGCAGGTCTACCGATTGGCGCCGCTCGCCGTTCCGCCTGACAATCCCGGGCTGACCGCGGCTGCCGCACAGACCTATCCCGCGCTTCAGCTCTTCCTCGAACGTGCCATGGCCGGCGGCGCGCAGATCGCGCTCGACGACGCCAATGCCGCGATCGTCGCCGGGATCTGCCGCAAGCTCGACGGCATGGCGCTGGCGATCGAGCTCGCCGCCGGCCGGGTCGAAGCCTACGGCCTGGAGCAGACGGCCGCACTGCTCGACGAACGCCTCAATCTGCTCTGGCAGGGCCAGCGCACCGCGCCGCCGCGGCAGAAGACGTTGCAAGCGACGCTGGACTGGAGCTACGGGCTCCTGTCCGACACCGAACGCCTCGTGCTGCGCCGGCTTGCCGTCTTCGCCGGTCACTTCACCATCGACGCCGCGCTCGAAATCGTGCCGGACGAGCGCGTCGACCGCTCGCGCCTGTTCGACGCCATCGACAGCCTGGTCGCCAAGTCGATGGTCGCGCCGCGACCGGTCGGCGCCATGATGCGCTACCGTCTGCTCGACACGACGCGCGCCTATCTGCTCGAGATCGAGCCGAACGAGACCGCGCTTGCCGCCCGCCACGCAACCTACTACCGGCGATGGCTGGAGCAGGCTGGCACGACATGGGCGACCGTGCCGAGCGCCGACGAACGCGCGATCCATTTCTCCGCGCTTCACAACGTGCGCGCGGCGCTGGACTGGTGCTTCGGCACGGGCGGCGATGTCGGCATCGGCATTGCGCTCGCCGCCGCAGCGGCTCCGATCTTTCTCGCGATGTCGCTGCTGATCGAATGCCGGCGCTGGTCGGAACGCGCGCTGCTGGCGATCGATCCGCCCTCGCGCGGCAGCGCCGAGGAAATGCACATCCAGGCCGCCCTCGGATTGACCTTGATGTTCACGCGTGGCGGCAGCGAAGCTGCGCGTGCCGCCCTGAGCAGGAGCCTGGCGATCGCCGAGGCGCGGGGCGACGCGCCGAACCAGCTCCAGCTGCTCGGCCGCATGCACATCTTCCACGAGCGGATGGGACAGTTCGACGCCGCGCTCGGTTACGCGCAGCAGAGCCTCACGGTCGCCGAGACGCTCGGCGATGCCGCCTCCATCGCCCTCGCCCATTCGCTGCTGGGTGTCTCCTTGCATCTGGCCGGCGAGCATCGCGACGCCCTGGGCATGCTGGAGGCCGCCTGGCACGGGCCGGGCACGGAGCGGATCAGCACGGTCAACGGCTTCGATCACCGCAACCGGGCCGGCATCTCTCTCGCGCGCGAGCTTTGGTTGCAGGGCCGGCCGGCGGATGCGCGGCAACTGGCGCGGCAGACGGTCACCGAGGCCGCGCAGATGGACCATCCGATCACGCTCTGCATCGCGCTGATCTGGGCGGTCTCGATCGATCTCTGGAGCGGGGATCTCGACGGCGCGGAAGAGAACATCGACCGCTTCATCGCACATGCCGAAACGCGCTCGATGGGCCCTTATCTCGCGGTCGGCCGCGGCGTCAAAGGCGAGCTGGCGATCCGGCGCGGCGACGCCGCAAGCGGCGTCGAGACGATACGGGCCTGTCTGCGCGAGCTCCACGACGCCGGCTACGAACTGCTCACCACGACCTTCAACATCGCGCTCGTGCATGGCTTGTTGGCGCTTGGACAGATCGAGCGGAGTGCGCGCCTGATCGACGACGCGATCGGCCTCGTCGAGCAAGGCGGCGATCATCTCTACATGCCCGAGCTGCTGCGCATGAAGGGCAATGTGTTGCTGACACTGCCGGAGCCGAACCGTGGAGATGCCGAAAGCCACCTGATGCAGTCGTTGGAGCTGGGCCGTCGCAACGGCGCAAAAGCCTGGGAGCTACGGGCTGCGATCGATCTCGCCGAGTTCCTTGCTGAACGTGGCCGGTGTGAGGAAGCGAAGCGGTTGCTGCAGTCGGCGCTCGAGGGCTTTGCCGAGGGCTCCGAGACTGCGGATATCAAGGCCGCCAAGAGGCTCCTGGGGTGACCCAGGTCGGCAGTGCGCACCGACGACGGCTTATCCCGTCGGGGTGCCCTGCTTCCACTGGCCGCCGGCGATCTTCGCCGCGGCAATCACCGCCTGCGTGCGGCTCTCGACGCCGAGCTTTTGCAGGATCGCCGAGACATGCGCCTTGATGGTGGCTTCGGAGACGCCGAGCTCATAGGCGATCTGCTTGTTGAGCAGCCCTTCCGATAGCATCATCAAGACCCGGACCTGCTGCGGCGTCAGCGTCACCAGGCGGTCGCGCAGGCGCGTCATGTCGGGATCGGCGGCGGCCGATAGATCGGTGTCGGTGGGAACCCAGACGTCCCCCTCCATCACCTTGAGGATCGCGTCGCGCAAGGTCTCGACGCCGAATCGCTTCGGGATGAAGCCGGAGGCGCCGAAATCGAGCGAGCGGCGAATCGTGGCGCTGTCGTCGGAGGCCGAGACGATCACCACCGGGATGGCCGGGTACTGCGCGCGCAGATAGATCAGCCCGGAAAAGCCGGAGATCCCGGGCATCGAGAGGTCGAGCAGGACCAGATCGACGTCGGATGTCTGTTCCAGCAGCTTGGTGAGATCCTCGAACGATCCCGCCTCGTCGATCCTGGCCGAGGTCAGGACGCCCGCCACCGCTTGCCGCAACGCGTCGCGGAACAGGGGATGGTCATCGGCAATGACAAGATGGGTCGAAGGAGCGCTCATCGTTCTCTTGCTGGCATTCACACCGGGCCAGTAGGCCGGCCCGGGGCCTTGGTCAATTCTTTCCCGACCGGCCGTGGCATGCAAGTGGGCATTATCCCTTTGCGGGAACGGGGTTAACCCATGGTCGAGCACGATCGTGCCGGATTGAAAGGTCCGCGGCGTCAGGTGCGCGTCAGTGCGCAAGGCCGAAAGTCGTATTGGGGCGGGTTTCACGCCGATGTTACCTTGGAGCCAAGACCTGGGTTGATCCGGCATGACCGGGTATCCGGGGCGCGAGGAAACGCATTTCGGGGAGCGACTCAACATGTCGACAATGGCTGTGTCTCAAGCGGGCGCGGGAGGAATGACGAAAGACGAACGGTTCGTCATTCTCGCCTCCTCGCTCGGTACCGTCTTCGAGTGGTACGACTTCTACCTCTACGGTTCGCTGGCCGGCATCATCGGCGCGCAGTTCTTCTCGGCCTATCCGCCGGCAACCCGCGACATCTTCGCGCTGCTGGCCTTCGCCGCGGGCTTCCTCGTCCGTCCGTTCGGCGCCATCGTGTTCGGGCGCGTCGGCGACATCGTCGGCCGCAAATACACCTTCCTCGTCACCATCCTGATCATGGGTCTGTCGACCTTCATCGTCGGCCTGCTGCCCAATGCGGCGACCATCGGCATCGCGGCCCCGATCATCCTGATCGCGCTGCGCCTCGCCCAGGGCCTGGCGCTCGGCGGTGAATATGGCGGTGCGGCGACCTATGTCGCGGAGCACGCGCCGAACGGCAAGCGCGGCTATTACACCTCGTTCATTCAGACGACCGCCACGCTCGGCCTGTTCCTGTCGCTGCTGGTGATCCTGTTCACCCGCAGCGCGATCGGCGAGGCCGATTTCGCGGCTTGGGGCTGGCGCATCCCGTTCCTGGTCTCGGTGCTGCTGCTCGGCATCTCGGTCTGGATCCGGCTCCGCCTCAGCGAATCTCCGATCTTCCAGAAGATGAAGGACGAGGGGAAGAGCTCGAAGGCGCCGCTGACGGAAGCCTTCGGCAACTGGCAGAACGGCAAGCTCGTTCTGCTCGCGCTGCTCGGCGGCGTGATGGGCCAGGGCGTGGTCTGGTACACCGGCCAGTTCTACGCGCTGTTCTTCCTGCAATCGATCCTGAAGGTCGACGGCTATACCGCCAACCTCCTGATCGCCTGGTCGCTGCTGCTCGGCACCGGCTTCTTCATCGTGTTCGGCGTGCTCTCCGACAAGATCGGCCGCAAGCCGATTATCCTCGGCGGCTGTCTGATCGCGGCGCTGACCTTCTTCCCGATCTTCAAGATGATCACCACCAACGCCAACCCGGCGCTGGAAAAGGCGATCGAGTCGGTCAAGGTCGACGTGGTGGCGGATCCCGCGGGTTGCGGCGACCTGTTCAACCCGGTCGGCACCCGCGTCTTCAGCGCGCCCTGCGACACCGCACGCGCCTACCTGTCGGGCGCGTCGGTCAAGTACTCGACCTCTTCCGGCCCGGCCGGCTCCGGCGTGAAGGTGGTGGTCAACGGCAAGGACATCGCCTACGCCAACGCCAAGGACGGCAATCCCGCGCTGCTCGCCGCAGTGCAGGCAGCCGGCTATCCGAAGCCGGGCGATGCGGGCATCGTGAAGATGTCGCATCCGTTCGACATCTTCCGTCCGCAGGTGGCCGCGACCGTCGGGCTGCTGTTCATCCTGGTGATCTTCGTCACCATGGTGTACGGCCCGATCGCCGCGATGCTGGTCGAACTGTTCCCGACCCGCATCCGCTACACCTCGATGTCGCTGCCCTACCACATTGGTAACGGCTGGTTCGGCGGCCTGCTGCCCGCGACCGCCTTCGCCATCGTGGCTTCCACAGGCGATATCTATGCGGGTCTCTGGTATCCGGTCATCTTCGCATCGATTACCGTCGTGATCGGCTTCTTCTTCCTGCCCGAGACCAAGGACGTCGACATCAAGGCGACCTGATCGACAGCACCGATCGACACACGAACCGGCCGCGGTCTCCGCGGCCGGTTTTGTTTTGGGATCAGTGATTGCTGCCGATGAATTGCAGCACCACCTCGCGCCGGTGCGGGCGCTTGCGGTGCTCGATCAGGTAGATCGCCTGCCACGTACCGAGCGCGAGCTTGCCGTTCAGGATCGGGACCTGAAGCGAGGCCCCGGTTAGCATCGTCTTGATATGCGCCGGCATGTCGTCCGGTCCCTCGGTGTCGTGCGTCCAGCCGCCGTTTTCAGGCGCGAGCCTGGACAGCGACGTGGTGAGATCGACGAGCACGGACGGATCGGCGTTCTCCTGGATCGTCAGCGAAGCCGAGGTGTGCCGGATGAACAGCGTTAACGCGCCATCGCGCGCCTGAACCTCATTGATGAACTTCACGGCTTCGCTGGTGAGATCGGTGAAGCCGCGGCCGGGCGTCTGCACGGTCAGCAGTGACGATGCGACGGTGGTGGCTTGCACCGACGATGGCGCCGAGCGCGTGACGGATTTGCCTGATGTCATGAAAGATCTCTCAACTCGGAACGCCGCCGTAGGGTGGGCAAAGGCGCGTAGCGACGTGCCCACGTCTTCTTACGTCACGGTGGAAACATGGTGGGCACGGCGTAAGAAGGCCTTTGCCCACCCTACGGCAGCTCAACGCATGGATAGCCCGAAGGGGTCCTCAAATCTTCCCCGAGACGTCCTTCTGCACGCGGTTGGCCATGTCGATCAGCCGGCGCCAGGCCTTTTCCAGGAACGACATCACCCGATCGACATCCTGGTCGCTGGGCAGCGGAATCTCGATCTTGCGGTCCCCCTCGGCGACCTTCGGGTCCTTCTTGAGCGGATCGGATTTCGGCATCGCCTCGTCGATCTTGCCTGACACGGTCGGCCCCGCCGCGATCTGCCCCTTCAGCTTCTCGACTTCGGCCTGGAGCCGGCCGATCTCGGCGTCGAGCGCGGTGCGTTCGTCGGGCACCGCGTAACAGGCCCAGCCCGCGCCGTTCTTGGTGCAAGTCGATACCGTGCCGGTGCGGGTGTCGAGCCGCAGCACGCCCTCGGGGATGGGCGTCATGCTGTAGCGGCCGTTTTCGCTGTCGGGCGCGGACTGTGCGGCAACGAGGCCGCCGCCGATGGTCATCATCGCGGCGAATACCGCCGCTGCAAGCCATGATGCTGTGGATGAATTTGCTGGTCTCATCGCGCTCTCCGCCATGGCGCTTCTGTGGCTTCTCTTCAATTCTACACCCCGGCGAGGCGATCTGCCGCCCAAAACGCGCCACCGATATCAACGATCGCGGCAATCCCTTTGATCCCGCCAGCGGGACGAAATGGTGGTCGCATTCGCCGATCATGAAGAGAGCTGCTGCGGTGCGGCGTCACGCTGTGTGCAGCGTTGCCGCGCGCGCCAATATCATCAAGTAAATCAGATAGATAATAGAACGCGACGCAATCGTGACTTGGCTTGACTTGATTATGGGCCATCAGTATGGTCCGCGCGGCTTTTGAGGGTGGCGGGCGTAATTTCCATTCAGCCGCGGCGTTTCGGGTCTTCGTTGCATGACACAGGGCACGGGACACGGCGAGAATGGGGATCGCGATAGATCGTCCGAGGAAGCTGCGCTTTCCGAACGGCTCGGGAATCTTGATCAGCGGTTGTCCGAATTCCGGGACCGACGAATCAAGACCGAGCAACCCGCAGGTGACGGTGAAGACAGAGCGGCCAGAGCTTCGGCGATGGYGCTTGGTTTCCGGTTATCCTCCGAGTTGGTCGCCGGGGTCGTTGTCGGAGCGGGGATTGGCTGGGGTTTCGACCGCTTGCTGTCGACGTCGCCTTTCGGATTTATCGTGTTCCTGCTGCTGGGCTTCGTGGCCGGCGTGGTGAATGTGGTGAGAACGGCAGGCGCGGGTCAAAACAGGCGCGGTGATTCTTAAGCGATCCGCACCAACAGAGGAATGATCGTGCCGGCTATGCCGGTACGGGCCGGCCCGGCCGGCAGACCGAGACCCGCCGGCATTGCCCGGCAGACCAAGAGATGCCGCGCTGATGAAAATCGACCCGATCCACCAGTTCAACATCGAGCCTCTCTTCACCCTGGGCCATATCGGCAATCACACGATCGCCTTCACCAATTCGTCGCTCTACATGCTGGTGGCGGTGGCGATCATCTCGTTCCTGATGCTTGCCAGTGGCACGCAGCTGGTTCCCGGGCGCCTCCAGTCGGTCGCCGAGATCTCCTACGAATTCGTCGCCTCGACCATCCGTTCGACGGCCGGCGCGGAAGGCATGAAGTTCTTCCCGCTGATCTTCTCGCTGTTCATGTTCATCTGCGTCTCGAACCTGGTCGGCATCATCCCCTATACCTTCACGATCTCGAGCCATCTGATCGTGACGGCCGCGCTCGCGCTTTTGGTCTTCTTCACCGTGCTGATCTACGGCGTTGCCAAGAACGGCCTGAAATTCTTCTCGATCTTCGTGCCTCACGGCGTCCCCGGCTACATCCTGCCGCTGGTGATGTTCATCGAGATCCTGTCGTTCTTCCTGCGGCCGGTCTCCCACAGCGTCCGTCTGTTCGCCAACATGCTGGCCGGCCACATCGCGCTCAAGGTTTTCGCGGGCTTCGTCGCCATGCTCGGCTTCTCGCTCGGCGCGCTCGGCTGGGTCGGCGGCGTGCTGCCGCTGGCGCTCACGGTCGCGCTGTACGCTCTCGAGATTCTGGTCGCGTTCCTGCAGGCCTATGTGTTTGCGATCCTGACCTGCATCTACCTGAACGACGCCATTCATCCGGGACACTGAGCGGTCCGGGGAATTTCCACCCACAACCCAATCTTTCTTCCAAGGAGTCTAAAATGGATCCGGCAGCAGCAAAACTTATCGGCGCGGGCATCGCATGCATCGGCATGGGCGGCGCGGGCGTCGGCGTGGGCGTGATCTTCGGCAACTACCTTGCCGCAGCCGTTCGCAATCCGTCGGCCGCTCAGGGCCAGTTCGGCAACCTGATCTTCGGCTTCGCCGTGACCGAAGCGCTTGGCATTTTCTCGCTGCTGATCGCGCTGCTGCTGCTGTTCGTTCCGCTCTGAGGACGATGTTTCGCGCCGCTTCGACCGAAGCGGCGCGCATGACGGCAACAGGAGTAATCCATGGCTGAGAGTCATGGCGGGGCGAAAAGTCCGGCGGCGGGCGCCCACACCGAGTCCGAAGGCGGTCACGGTGGCGGTTTTCCGCCTTTCGAGAGCGGCACCTATGCTTCACAGCTGGTGTCACTCGCGATCTTCTTCGTCGCGCTTTACGTGATCGTGTCCAAGCTCGCTCTGCCGCGCGTCGGCGGTGCGATCGAGGCACGTCAAAACAAGATCGAGGGTGACCTCGCCGAAGCGCAGAAGCTGAAGGACCAGTCCGACGCGGCGCTGAAGGCCTATGAGGGTGAGCTTGCTTCGGCACGTTCGCGCGCGCAGGCGATCGGCAACGAATCCCGCGACAAGGCGAATGCGCAGGCGGAAGCCGAGCGCAAGGCGCTTGAAGAGCAACTGGCGGTCAAGCTCGCCGAGGCGGAAAAGACCATCGCCTCGACCCGCAAGACGGCCATGAGCAACGTCCGCGGCATCGCGGCCGATGCGGCAGGCCAGATCGTGCAGCAGCTCACCGGTATCGTTCCGGACGCAGCCTCGGTCAGCACTGCCGTTGACGCGTCCTTGAAGGGTTAGTCGATATGTTCTTCGATCCTGAAACCTGGGTCGCCATCGCCTTCGTGATCCTGATGGTCCTGTTCGGCTATCTCGGGGTCTTCAAGAAGGTGACGACTGCGCTCGACCACCGCGCCGACCGCATCAAGGCCGAGCTCGACGACGCGACGCGCCTCAAGCAGGAAGCGGCCAAGGTGCTCGCCGACTACAAGGCGCGCAGTGCCACGGCCGAGCGCGAGGCTGCCGACATCATCGCCAACGCCAAGTCCGAAGCCGAGCGCATCGCGACCGAGGCCAAGGCGAAGATGGAAGACTTCGTCGCCCGCCGCACCAAGACCGCGGAGAGCAAGATCGCGCTCGCCGAGGCCCAGGCGGTGGCCGATGTCCGCGCCGCAGCCGCGGAAGCCGCCGTCCAGGCCGCCTCCACGATCCTGTCGCAGTCGGTCAAGGGCCAGGTCGCCGACGACCTGCTCGCCAAGGGCATCAACGAGGTTCGGCAGAAGCTGAACTGAGGGGCTTTGCCCTCACCAATCAAAAAGCCGGCGCGCGAGCGCCGGCTTTTTTGTTGGGCAGGCCTGTAGCCGCAAATCAGGTGTCATCACCCGCGAAGGCGGGTGATCCAGTATTCCAGAGACAGCAATGGGATACGGAGAAGCCGCGGCGTACTGGATGCCCCGCCTTCGCGGGGCATGACAGCGAAGCGTGTGGTTACCTATTTCTTCTTCGGCCTTGCCTTCGGCTCGGGCGAGAGCGCCTGCGGGTCGAAGCCGACATAGAAGATGTAGGAATCGGCGATCTTGGCCGAGGGCACCGGATAGGCCAGATCCTCGGCGATGAAGGTGAAGGGCACGCTGCCGCCCTCCGACATCTCGACCGTGGTCCGGTACGCCTTCGAGGCGATCACCTTCTCGCCGACGCCGCCCTGCACCACGGCAATGCGCAAGGGCACCTCGACGGTCGCAGGCGCACCGGCGGGACCGGCGATGACACGGCCCTGGATGCCGATCCGGGCGGTGATATCGCCGCCATTCCGGGTACATTCACGCGCCATCTTGGTGATCGTGGCCTGGAAGCGGATCTCATTGCCGACGGCCGGCTTGCCGGCGGCGCCGACCGCATAGGTCGAGGCCCCGGCGCGCACCGTGACCTGCGGACAATCGACGTCGTCATCGGCCGCCGGCTGGCCGGGCGCGGGCGCCGGCTTGGGCTGGGCCGGCTCGTCGGACTTGCCGCCGAACAGGCTCTTGAAGCGGTCGGTGAGCGACTGGGCCGCCACTGGCGAGACGGCGGCGAGCGCAACCGACAACGCCAGCGCGATCCCCGTACCCCGCCGCAACGCATTCCGCGATGACCGAAGCTTCTTCACCATCAACGCCCATACTCCATGACCATCTTCCAGCCGATCGCCGGCCGGCCAGCGGTTTATATCGCCAAAATCGGCGAACCCAAGGCAAGCAAGGCAGTCCAATCAGACTTTGGCCTCAGGCATGACAGGGCTCAGCCGCGGAAATCCTCGTGCAGCAGGCCGAACAGCAGGTGGTCCTGCCAGACTCCGTTGATGCAGAGATAGCGGCGCGCCAGGCCCTCGCGGGAGAAGCCGCACTTCTCCAGGACCCGGATCGACGGCGCATTGGTCGGGATGCAGGCGGCCTCGACCCGGTGCAGATTGAGCTCCCCGAACAGCGTCGGCAGCAACACCCGCAGCGCCGCCGTCATGTAGCCGCGATGGGCATGAGGCTTGCCGACCCAGTAGCCGATGGTGCCGGCCTGGACGATGCCACGGCGGACATTGGCGAGCGTGATGCCGCCAACCATGGCGCCATCGAGCTCACGGAAGATCAGGAAGGGATAGGAGCGGTCCGCGGCGATGTCCTCGGAATAGCGCCGCAGGCGGCGGCGGAAGCCGGACCGGGTCAGGTCATCAGACGGCCAGATCGGCTCCCAGGGCGTCAGGTAATCGCGGCTGGACTCGCGCAAATGCGCCCACTGTATGAAGTCCGACATCTGCGGCGCGCGCAGCAACAGGCCGTTGCCGCGCGGCGCGAGGGCGGCGGGTCCACTGGATGGCAGGCGAAACAGGGCCATGGTGATGCTTCCCGGGGCAGATCAGCCCGTGCGCGGCTCCTAATGCAGCCGCGCCTTGGCACGTGCCCGGGTCAATCCTTCCGCAAAAGATACCGCCGTGTCCAGACCCCTGCCACTGCCCAATGCGACAACCGCAGGGCGGCTCCGCGAAAGCAGCGCACGCGCCGCATCCCGGGTCGATTCGACGCTGACGGCGTCGATCCGGGCCACCAGTTCCTCGACCGTCTGCGGCCGGCCATAGGCCAGCACATGCCGGGCCAGCTGCTCGGCGCGGGACGAGCAGCTCTCCAGCGCCATCAGGAGGCCCGCCTTCATCTGCGCCTTGGCCCGCGCGATCTCGGCCTCGGTCAGCGTCTCCACCGAATCATTCATGATGTCGACCACGACCTCCATCATCTCCGGCGCGTCGGCCGGATCGGTGCCGGTGTAGAGGCCGAAGAAGCCCGTGTCGGTGTAGGGCGCGTGGAACGAGTAGATGGAGTAGCAGAGGCCGCGCTTCTCACGCACCTCCTGGAACAGCCGCGACGACATCCCGCCGCCGAGGATGTTGGTGAAGACCTGGAGCGAGAACAACGACGGATCGCTCTGCGGCACGCCTTCCAGCGCCAGCGTCAGATGCGCCTGCTCAAGCTCGCGATGCACCACCTTGGCGCCGCCTTTGCCGAACTGGGCGGCTTGCGGCTTCGGACCCGGCGTTCCTTCGAAACTCGCAAAGCGCTTCTCGACCTCGGCGACGACCTGCTTGTGATTGACCGCGCCGGCTGCCGCCACCACCATGTCGGGGCCGCGATAATGCGTCGACAGATAACCGCGCAGCATGTCGCGGTTGAAGGCGCGCAGGGTCTTGGCGGTGCCGAGCAGCGAGCGGCCCATCGGCTGGTCGGGATAGCAGAGCTCGTTGAGATGCTCGAACACGACGTCGTCGGGCGTGTCCTGCGCGGCACCGATCTCCTGCACGATGACGTTCTTCTCGCGCTCGAGCTCGTCGGGCTCGAAAGCGGGATTGGCGAGGATGTCGGCGAGTACGTCGAGCGCGAGCGGCACGTCGGCCTTCAGCACCCGTGCATAATAGGACGTGGTCTCGGTCGAGGTGCCGGCATTGAGGTCGCCGCCGACCGCCTCGATCTCCTCGACGATCTCGCGCGAGGAGCGCTTGGTCGTGCCCTTGAACGCCATGTGCTCGAGCAGATGCGAGATGCCGTGCTCGTTCGGCTTCTCGTCGCGCCCGCCAACACCGGCCCAGACGCCGAGCGCCGCGGTCTCGAGATGGGGCATCTCGTCGGTGACGACGGTCAGGCCGGAGGCAAGCTTGGACATCTCGACACTCATCCGGCAACTCCCTGTTTTGCGGCCCGGCTGACCGACAGCACGAACCGCTCGACCTCGGCCTGATCGTTCTTCATCACCTTCATGTGTTCGGATTTGGTCATGAGACCGTCGAGCCAGGCGGGCAATTGCGGCCGCTGGCCGCAGGCTGCCTCGACCGCATCGGGGAATTTGGCCGGATGGGCGGTGGAGAGCACGATGCTGGGCACCGTCGTATCGGTGGTGTCGCGGTCGGCGACAGCAAGCGCGACCGCGGTATGGGGATCGACCAGCTCGCCCGCCTCGCGCCAGGCGGCGCGGATCGCGGCTGCGGTTTCGGTCTCGTCGGCCCGGCCGGCGTCGAATTCTTCACGGATTGCGGCCAGCATCGCGTCAGGCAACACGAAGCGCCCCGACTGCTTCAGCGAGTCCATCAGACGGCGCACGCCGGCCGCATCGCGCCGGCCGGCCTCGAACAGCAGCCGCTCGAAATTCGAGGAGATCTGGATGTCCATCGATGGCGACGCGGTGGCGTGCACCTCGCGCACCTCGTAGATCCCGGTCTTGAGCGTGCGCGCCAGGATGTCGTTGACGTTGGCGGCGATGCGCAGCGTGCGCACCGGCAGCCCCATCCGCTTGGCGACATAACCGGCAAAGATGTCGCCGAAATTTCCGGTCGGCACGACAAAATCCACCGTGCGCGCCGGCGCGCCGGCGGCGACGGCGGAGGTGAAGTAGTAGACCACTTGGGCGACGATGCGCGCCCAGTTGATGGAGTTGACGCCGGAGAGCGAGGTCGCATCGCGGAAGCGATGGTTGTTGAACATCCCCTTCACGAGCGCCTGGCAGTCGTCGAAATTGCCCTCGATGGCGAGCGCATGGACGTTGGCCGCGCCCGTGGTCGTCATCATCCGCTGCTGCACTTCGGAGATGCGGCCGTGCGGGAACAGCACGATGAGATCGACATTCTCCAGGCCCGCGAACGCGTCGACCGCGGCGCCACCGGTGTCGCCGGAGGTCGCGACCACGATGGTGGTGCGCTGGCCGCGCTTGGCGAGCACGTGGTCCATCAGCCGCGAGATCAGCTGCATCGCCACGTCCTTGAAGGCGAGCGTCGGGCCGTGGAACAGCTCCAGCACGAATTGATGCGGCGTCATCTGGCGCAGCGGCACCACCGCCGGATGGCGGAAGGTGGCATAGGCCTCGTTCGCCATGCGGCCGAGCTCGGCATCCGAAATCTCGCCGCCGGCGAACGGACGGATCACGTCGACGGCGACCTCCCAATAGGGGCGGCCGAAGAAGCCAGCGATGGCCTCGGTCGAGAGCTGCGGCCAGGTCACCGGCACATACAGGCCGCCGTCACGGGCAAGCCCAGTCAGCATCACGTCGCAGAAGCCGAGTTCTGGGGCCTCGCCCCGGGTCGAGATATAGCGAGTCAAACTGCCCTCCAAAGGCCGGCCGGCCTTGAGCCAGATCCATAAGCCTTTGATTTCATGAAACTACTTGTTAACGGCCAGAGGCGTTGGGCCACCATAAAGTGTTTTGCGGCATCGGGAAACCGCTTCCCGCCTGTGCCCCGCTCAACGAAAAAGGGCTGCGGCGATACCGCAGCCCTTCTCTTGGAAGGTCTGTCGTTGATATGTGCAGACCCGGTTTGCCTCGTGCGGGTTGCCGGCCCGCCAAAAACTGTCGGCCAAGTTCTCGGCGCCCGTCACGAAATCGTCAAGGGCCAAAACGGCGGGGGCAAGAAAATGTTCCTATTTTTCCCGGCGCGGTTCGCGTTTCGTAAAGGCATCCCTGCGAGCGCTCGCGTACCATTGCTGCTTTTTCCCGAAGTTTCGGGTGGTTCAGGAACGAATATCACGCCGGCCCATTGTGTCGGCGGATGGTGTCGGCGCTGTCCATGCATTGCCCGGCTAAGCGTCGAGACCCGATCCGCCCGGCCGGACCGGCTGCATCCTGAAGCAGCCGGTTCGGTGCCGAGCCGCCAGTGCGCGGGCCGCCGGTGCCCCCGGGGCCGCCAGTGTCCCATCAGCTCATCCCGATTTCCACCGCGATCCTGATCAGGTCTGAATGGTTCTTGGCGCCGAGCTTCTGCTTGAGCAGGGACGTGGTGTTGGCGACCGTCTTGTAGGAGATGCCGAGCGCCTCGGCGACCTCGACGATCTTGTCGCCACGGCCGAGCAGGCGGAGAATCTCGAGCTCCCGCGGCGTCATTTGCGAGGCCGGATTGGCCTTGATCGCTGCACCGGAGAACGTGACCGCCTCCGCGAGCTGCGGCGAGATGAAATTGTCGCCGGCGACCACCTTGCGCACCGCCTTGAGCAGAATCCGGGGATCGTCGCCCTTGGAGACATAGCCCTGCGCGCCAAGCTCGACCGCCCGCACCACGAAGGCCGGATCGTCGTTCATGCTGAACATGATGATCTTGGCATCGGGGTCGTCCTTGCGGATCCGCCGCATCAGCTCGAAGCCGGAGACGTCGGGCAGGCTGATGTCGATGACGGTGACGTCGGGACGCTTGCTGATATAGGCGCGATGCCCGGATTTGGCGTCGGTCGCCTCGTCGATACGGATCGAGTGGTCGGACGCGAAAAGGGTGCGGCATCCTGACAGCACCACGGGATGGTCGTCGACGATCAGAACTCGGGTCGCCGGCTTGGCGGTATCTTGCATCGCGCGCTCTCTTGTTTTTCGACTCATAGACCGACGGGAACAAATGGAAAGAGCAAATCCCGCCAATGCGCGTTAGAATTGACCTAATGTGGCAGCGGCTCTCATTCAGAACACAATTGTTTCTTCCGCTCGGCTTGAGCTTCCTTGCCGCGCTGGTCATGGGCGGCGTGCTGCTCCAGAACTTCGCGACGGGGCAGCTTGCCGACGAGAATGAGCCGGGCCGACGCTCGACCCGGACGGTCGCCGAGGCACTCAACAACAGCCTGAAGGCCTCGGACGACCCGCGGAAGATACTCGATGCATTTGTCCATTCTTTGGACAACTCCTCAGATATTCAATTCCGTTCAGTGGAAGCAGGTCCCGCCCCCTCTCCAAAGGACAGCCTGCGTGATCTGCATGGCGTGCCGCATTGGTTCGTGGACCTGATCGCCATCCCGGAGATGGACGCGGCATCTCCCGTCATCATCGACGGCAGGCGCGTCGGCGACATCGTGTTCATGCCGGACCTGTCAGCCGATCTGTTCGAGAAATGGATCGGCTTCCTGGCGCTGACGAGCCTCATCGCCGTGCTGATGATGCTGACCGGGACCATTGCCTATCTCTTTGCGGGATCGGTGCTGCGTCCCCTGCAAGATCTCGGCGCAGGCCTCACGCGAATCCGGCGCGGCGATTATGCAACGCCTATCCCGGTCGCAGGACCGCAGGAGATCCGGCAGAGCTGCGAGGAAGCCAATGCGCTGGCGATGACGCTCGCGCAATTGAGTCAGGATAATCGCGACCTGTTGCACCGCCTGGTGTCGCTCCAGGACGACGAGCGGCGCGATCTCGCGCGCGAGCTGCACGACGAGCTCGGACCGCTATTGTTCGGCATCCGCGCCAGCACGATCGCGCTGAGCGAGGTTTCGGGAAATCTCGGCAACCCGGCGCAGGAGGTGATGCGATCTGTCGAAGCGCTCCAGCAGACCAACCGCCGCATCCTCGACCGGCTGCGGCCGCTTTACATCGAGGAATTGGGGCTCAAGACCAGCGTGCAGACGCTGCTCCAGAACTTTCGCAGACAGGCGCCGCATATCAGCCTGACGGCCACGATCGATCCTGGCCTGAACGAGATCGACCGACCGCTGGCCCAGACCGTCTATCGCCTGATCCAGGAGGCGCTGACCAACGTGCTGCGCCACGCCGGGGCGAACAATGCCAATGTGCTGGCGACCATTGCCGGCGAGGTGCTCACGATTGAGATCTCCGACGACGGCGGCGGCTTTCCCGCCGACAACGTCTTCGGCCGCGGCCTGACGGGCATGCACGAGCGCGTGCGCGCGCTCAGCGGATCGCTGTCACTGCTGCGCGCCGACGAGCGAACCTATGTGCGCTGTCGCCTGCCGGTCGAGACGGCGCGAGACGCGCCATCGGCCGGCTAGCACACACCATCAGCATGCGGGGACTGCCGCGCCGGCTCGCACAGGGTGCTGTAGATCTTGCCTTCGGGACTGAAGCGAAACGAGGCGTGGATACGCAGCGAGCCCGCGACGGAATATTCGAGATCGATGCCATGCGGCACTGGATTGATCTCCTCAAGACCGAAGCCTGCCGACGAGAAGGTGCTAAGCCGCGGTCCCCAATAGGTTTCGAGCTCGCGCCGCCCGCGATAATGTCGCTTGCCGTTGCACATGCATTCGACCCGGGCGTCGTCCGCATAGAGATCGAGGAGCGTCGCGAGGTCGCCCTTCCGGCAGGCGTCCACCCAGTCGACGACAATTCCCATCTGGTCGAAATCGCTCACACCAAAATCCTGTCTGCCGCGAAAAATTTGCGTGCGGCTTAGGACCACCCTCGTGAATATGTCCTGAATAATAAACCCCGGGCGATACCGGGTTCCCTCCAGGAACCTACGGAAAATTTCAGGTCGGGTGCCGCCGTCCCCTCGCCCAGACGCCGAATGCGATCAGCACCGCGCCGGCGAGCGCGAACCAGGTGATGGCGTATTGCAGATGATCGTCCTTCAGATGCACGTCGAGCGGGCCGGGACGCGGAATGCCGTTCTCCGGCACCGGCCGCTCCAGGTCGATGTAGAACGGCGCGACCGTGCCCCAGCCGAGCGCCCGGGACATGGCGAGATGATCGCGGGTGAACCACAGCCGTTTGTCACGCTCAGCGTCAGGCATCAGCACGCTGGCTGTTTCGGGGAAACGGACGTAGCCGGTCAACATCGCCGGCTTGTTGGTAATGAGTCGCGCGACCGCCCGATCCTGCAGGGCGCGGTCCTGTTGGGTGTTCGGCACGAAGCCCGCGTTGACCGCGACCATATCGCCGCCAGGCAGCCGTGCGGGAAGGAAAGCCCAGGTGCCGGGGCCGGAAATGTCGGAGCGGATGGCGGAGCCGGAACTGTAGACCATCGCATCCAGACGGGACTCGTAGGTCGCCGTAAATGTGACCCGACGGAATTCGTCCCGCTCCGGCGTCAGCGTGCTCCATTGCGACGGCGGCGGCAACGCAGCAGGTGCCGCCGCGAGACGCTCGGTCAATGCGGCGATCAACTGATGTTTCGCGACGCGGCGCTGCAATTGCCAGACGCCGAGCGCGACCAAGACGGCGGCCAGGAAAAGCGTGAACAGCGCGAAGCCGGCCACGCGGGGCTTGCGCGCGGTCTCGTTCATTTCGCGCGGTCGACCAGCCGGCCCGGCGCCGCCTTGTGGTGGAATTGCAGCGCGATCAGCAGCGACTTCATCGCGCGCAGCGGCAAGAGCGTGGTCACGAGGATCAGCGGCAGCCACAGCGCGGCATGCAGCCAGTACGGCGGCTGGTATTTGACCTCGACGATCAGCGCGCACGCAACGACGATCCCGCCGGCCAGCATGATGATGAAGATCGCAGGACCGTCGCCGGTGTCGATGAAGGCATAGTCGAGGCCGCAGCGGTCGCAGCTGGGCGCGAGCGTCAGGAAACCCGCATAGAGCTTGCCCTGGCCGCAGCGCGGGCACTTGCAGGCAAGCCCGCGCAGCGCGCTTTGCAGGACGGTCGTTTCGGGCTCGGATGGGCCGGCGGTATCGTTCATGATGACGGACTCTAGAGCATTATCGGTTCTGATTGAATCAGAACCGAAGCTCTAGATTCTTGTTTTGACGCGTTTTCTTCACGCGAACCGGTATCCACTTCGCTCGAAAACGCTCAATCACAGCTTCCGCCGAAGCTTCCGGCGACCCAAAAGCGAAAGGGCGGCCCTGCGGCCGCCCTTTCTGATCGGTCCAATGCGGCTCAGTGCGCGCCGTGGGCCATGGTCTCGGCGCCGTGTCCCCACACATAGATGCAGAGGAACAGGAACAGCCAGACCACGTCGACGAAGTGCCAGTACCAGGCGGCGAACTCGAAGCCGAGGTGCTGTGTCGGGGTGAAGTGGCCGGCATAGGCGCGGAACAGGCAGACCAGCAGGAAGATGGTGCCGACCAGCACATGGAAACCATGGAAGCCGGTCGCCATGAAGAAGGTCGCGCCATAGACGTTGCCGCCGAACGAGAACGCCGCGTGGCTGTACTCATAGGCCTGCACGCAGGTGAAGAGCGCGCCGAGCACGACGGTGAGGATCAGGCCGTATTTCAGGCCCTGGCGATCGTTCTCGAGCAACGCATGGTGCGCCCAGGTCACGGTGGTGCCTGATGTCAGCAGGATCAGCGTGTTCAGGAGCGGCAGATGCCACGGATCGAAGGTCTCGATGCCATGCGGCGGCCAGGTGCCGGGCACGGCGCAGGCGCCAGCCGCGGTGCCGAGACCGCAGCCGAACACGGCGTCGCGCGTGGCATGGACGGCGTCGGCCGGGAACAGCGCCGCGTTGAAATAGGCCCAGAACCAGGCGACGAAGAACATCACCTCGGAGGCGATGAACAGGATCATGCCGTAGCGGTGATGCAGCTGCACGACGCGGGTGTGATCGCCCTTGTACTGGGCTTCCTTGATCACATCGGCCCACCAGCTCGCCATGGTGTAGATCACGCCGACGGTGCCGGCACCGAAGATGATCGGCGCGGCCGAGAACATGTGGTGCATCCAGGTGATCGCACCGACCGCCATGACAAAGGCCGAGATGGAGCCGACGACGGGCCACGGGGAGGGATCCACCAGGTGGTAGTCGTGATGCTTGGTGTGCGCCGTTGCCATTTGCGGTCTCTCTCCTCAATCCCGTGCCTGTCCGGCACTTATCCCCTTGTGTCCAACCCCCGCGGCATGAGCCCGGCGGTCAGAGATTTCCCTTGCGTTTGTCGTCTTCGCCCGACGCCAGCGGCTTCACCACGGGATCGCGCACCGGATAGAACGTGTAGGACAACGTGATCGTGTTCAGCCCGTCGTTCTCGTGATCGTCGGCGATCGACGGATCGACGTAGAACACGACCGGCATCTCGCGCTTCTCGCCGGGCGCCATGGTCTGTTCGGTGAAGCAGAAGCAGTTGATCTTCTGGAAGTAGGAGCCGACCGTCAGCGGGGCGACGTTGTAGGCCGCCTGGCCCGCGGTGGTGCGCGCGGCCTGGTTGGTCACGGTGTAAAAGACGGTCACGACCTGGCCGATATTGACCTCGATCTCGCTCTGCTCCGGCTCGAACTTCCAGGGCAGGCCGGGCGCGACGTTGGAATCGAAGCGCACCGCGATCTTCCGCGCGATCGGGCCGGTGGCGGGCGCGGACGTCGCGACCTGCGTCGTGCCGTTGAAGCCGGTGGCGCGGCAGAACCAGTTGTAGAACGGCACCGCCGCGTAGGAGGCACCGACCATCAGCGCCACCACGCCGCCGCAGATCGAGGCGACCAGCACATCGCGGCCAAGACCCTTGGAAGGCCCACGCCCCTTGTTGGCCGTCCGGTTCTGATCCCGCGATATGGTGGGCTCTCGATCCATGCTTCCTACATCGGCCGGACGAGGACTGCCGGTCCCTTGACGATGGTGACGGCGAAGAACAGCACCACGAGCACGCCGAGCGCGAGCGCGATCGCGATCGAGCGCTGGCGGCGGCTCTTCTTCTGCGCCTCCGTGAGGACGATTCCATTCATCTCAGGTTTGTCGGCCATTCCAGCGATCATGCGCCCCCTACCATCGGAGCAAGCGCCCGGAACACGACTTCGGCCAGCAGGGTCGCAAACAGCGCGAACAGATAAAGGATGGAGAAGGCGAACAGCTTGCGGGTCGCGCGCAGCGATTGGCTGCGCTCGCGGCGGACATAGACGTTGATCGCGAGCACAAGCATGCCGGCGCCGAGGATCAGCGAGACGATGCCGTAGATGGCGTCGAAATAGCCGAGCGCCCACGGGGCGGCGGCGACCGCGATCAGCACGATGGTGTAGAGCAGGATCTGAAGCCGCGTCGCGTCGGGACCGGCGACGTTGGGCAGCATCGGAATGCCGGCACGCGCATAGTCGTCGGAGCGGAACAGCGCCAGCGCCCAGAAGTGCGGCGGCGTCCAGAAGAAGATGATGGCGAACAGCAGCAGCGGCTCGACGTCGACCGTGCCCGTCACCGCGGCCCACGCCACCACCGGCGGCAGCGCACCGGCGGCGCCGCCGATCACGATGTTCTGTGCGGTCCGGCGCTTCAGGATCATCGTGTAGATCACGACGTAGAAGAAGATGGTGAAGGCGAGCAGCGCGCCGGCGATCCAGTTGACGAGGATGCCGAGCGTCATCACCGAGAAGAAGGCGAGCGTCATGCCGAACGCCATCGCCTCGGGACGGGTGATGCGGCCGCGCGGAATCGGCCGGTTTGCCGTGCGCGACATCTTGGCGTCGATATCGCCCTCGAGCGCCATGTTGAGCGCTCCGGACGCGCCGGCACCGACCGCGATGCAGAGCAGCGAGGTGATGGCCAGCACCGGGTGGAAATGCCCGGGCGCCATCGCCAGTCCGACCAGCGCGGTGAAGATCACCAGCGACATCACCCGCGGCTTGAGCAGCGCAATGTAGTCGCCCACCTCCGCTTCGGAGATGCGGGGATCGATGTCGATGGCGTTGTGGTCGAGGACGG
Organism: Bradyrhizobium sp. 2TAF36; assembly: GCF_052114925.1. Lineage (NCBI taxonomy): Bacteria > Pseudomonadati > Pseudomonadota > Alphaproteobacteria > Hyphomicrobiales > Nitrobacteraceae > Bradyrhizobium > Bradyrhizobium sp. 2TAF36. Next base: position 75,061 of record NZ_JBFRFR010000017.1, read on the forward strand.
ACACTAGTTTTGACTCGCTTCGTTACAGAGCCGCGGCGCCCGTCACGGGCGCCGCGAGCGTTGGCTTACTGCACGCGGGGCAGCACTTCGAACTGATGGAAGGGCGGCGGCGAAGGCAGCGTCCATTCCAGCGTGGTCGCGCCCGCACCCCACGGATTGTCGCCGGCCGGCACCTTTTTCGCGAAGGCGTCGAACACGCAGTAGAGGAAGATCAGCACGCCGAAGCCGGAGATGTAGGAGCCGACCGAGGAGACCAGGTTCCAGCCGGCGAACGCGTCGGGATAGTCGACGTAGCGGCGCGGCATGCCCGACAGGCCGAGGAAGTGCTGCGGGAAGAACACAAGGTTCACACCGATGAAGGTGACCCAGAAGTGCGCCTTGGCCAGCGTCTCGTTGTACATGTAGCCCGACATCTTCGGGAACCAGTAGTACCAGCCGGCAAAGATCCCGAACACCGCACCGAGCGACAGCACGTAATGGAAGTGCGCAACGACGTAGTAGGTCTCCTGGAGCACGCGGTCGACGCCCGCGTTCGCCAGCACGACGCCGGTGACACCGCCGACCGTGAACAGGAAGATGAAACCGACCGCCCAGATCATCGGGGCACGGAACTCGATCGAGCCGCCCCACATCGTGGCGATCCACGAGAAGATCTTCACGCCGGTCGGAACCGCGATGACCATGGTCGCGGCGACGAAATAGGCCTGCGTCGCCGAGGACATGCCGACCGTGTACATGTGGTGCGCCCAGACCACGAAGCCGATGCCGCCGATCGCCACCATGGCGTAGGCCATGCCGAGATAGCCGAACACGGGCTTGCGCGAGAAGGTCGAGACGATCTGGCTGACCATGCCGAAGGCGGGCAGGATCAGGATGTACACTTCAGGGTGACCGAAGAACCAGAACAGATGCTGGAACAGCACGGGATCGCCGCCACCATCGGGCGCGAAGAACGTCGTGCCGAAATTGCGGTCGGTGAGCAGCATGGTGATCGCACCGGCGAGCACCGGCAGCGACAACAGCAGCAGGAACACCGTCACCAGGATCGACCACACGAACAGCGGCATCTTGTGCAKGGTCATGCCMGGCGCGCGCATGTTSARGATCGTGGTGATGAAGTTGATSGCGCCGAGGATCGACGAGGCGCCCGCCAGATGCAGCGACAGGATCGCGAAGTCGACGGCCGGGCCCGGATGGCCGGAGCTCGACAGCGGCACGTACATGGTCCAGCCGGCGCCGACGCCGTTGGCACCCGGCTCGCCCTCGACGAAGGTCGACATCAGCAGCAGCGCGAAGGAGGCCGGCAGTAGCCAGAACGAGATGTTGTTCATGCGCGGGAACGCCATGTCGGGCGCGCCGATCATCAGCGGCACGAACCAGTTGCCGAAGCCGCCGATCATTGCGGGCATGACCATGAAGAAGATCATGATCAGGCCGTGAGAGGTCACGAACACATTATAGGTGTGCGTCTCGTGGAAGATCTGCACGCCCGGATACATCAGCTCGGCACGGATCGCGATCGACATCGCGGCACCGATCACGCCGGCGATGACCGCGAAGATCAGGTACATCGTACCGATGTCCTTGTGGTTGGTCGAATAGACGTAGCGCCGCCATCCGGTCGGATGGGCGTGCTCGTCATGTCCGTGGTCTTGCGCGTGATCGCCGTGTGTCGCTGCGCTCGTTGCCATTTTCAAATCCTGCCTTGCGTCCCGTTCGGACCTTGTGCGGTCCCACCCTTTATGTCGCTTTCAGTCCCCTCGAGCCGTCGTCCGGCGCTTACTGCGTCGGGCCGGCCGCGGAGGCGAAAGTGCTGGTGCCGCCGCTCGCATATTTCTTCTTCGCCGTTTCGACCCAGGAGGCGAACTCCTTGTCCTCCACGACGCGAATCGCGATCGGCATGAAGGCGTGGTCCTTGCCGCAGAGCTCCGAGCACTGGCCGTAGAACATGCCGGTCTTGGTGGCCTTGAACCAGGTCTCGTTCAGCCGCCCCGGAATGGCGTCGATCTTGACGCCGAAAGCCGGCAGCGCAAAGGCGTGGATGACGTCCGCGCCGGTGACCTGGACACGAACCACCTTGTTGACCGGCACCACCATCTCGTTGTCGACGCCGAGCAGACGGGGCTGCTTGTCCTGGGCCATCAGCGAGTCGAACTCGAACTTGCCGTTATCAGGATAGGCATAGGACCAGTACCACTGCTTGCCGGTGGCCTTGATGGTCAAATCCGCCTTCGGCACGTCGAGCTCGAGGAACAGCAGGCGGAACGACGGCACCGAGATACCGACCAGGATCAGCACCGGCACGAGCGTCCAGGCCACCTCGATCAGCGTGTTGTGCGTGGTCCGCGACGGCACCGGATTGGCCTTCGCGTTGAACTTCATGACCACGATCACCAGCAACGCCAGAACGAACAGCGTGATCAGCGTGATCAGCACGAACAGGAAATTGTGGAACCAGACGATGTTGTCCATCACCGGAGAGGCGGATTGCTGAAGCGTCCACTCCCACGGCGCCGGTTGCCCGAGCTCAGCGGCGAATGTCGCACCGCCCGTCGCCAGCGTCAGACCCGCCACGGCCAATCCCAGCAAGTGCCGGCCAACCTGGCCCATCGACATCCTCATGCCGTTCGCGCTCCCCTAACGAAATCACCCCAAGTGCATCCCCCTATTTCCGGGAAACGCTTATTCGATCCGCCCGTCTGACAAACCGCCGCGCAAGAATACCTCTAAGAGGAATTGGGGCCAGATCGCTAGAACGCCGAAATCAAGCCTCTCAAACCATAATTCTTGATCTATCGCAATGCAGTCTTGAGCCCCGTCTGTCAGCCATCACCCGCAAGATATTTCCTAGTAACATCAGAGAAAAATACCGTTTCCCGGGATGCCGCGGCTTGACAGCGGCATTGCCCGCGGTAGGCACTGGCAGACAGCCGCGCAGGAACCTGATTCGTGCGGGCGATGGCGGTGTGGGCGGCGCGGAATTTGCTTGCGAATCGCCTTCAAGACGCCGTCATTCCCGTATCAGTCCGCCAGGCGTGAGCGACCCAGGCGAGCAGAGGGACCGACCCGATGGGGTTTTCGAGAAGCATGGCAAGGCAGGCAAGCGGCCTCACGATGCTAGCGGCCCTGCTGGCGGTGGTCGTAGTCATGGCGCTGCCGGGCCTCGCCCATGCGCAGGGCGCGGTGCGCTCCGTCCATGGCGACTGGCAGATCCGCTGCGACACCCCGCCCGGCGCCCAGACCGAGCAATGCGCCCTGATCCAGAGCGTGGTGGCCGAAGACCGCTCCAACGCCGGCCTCACCGTGATCGTGCTCAAGACGGCCGACCAGAAGAGCCGGCTGATGCGGGTGGTGGCCCCGCTCGGCGTGCTGCTGCCCTCCGGCCTCGGGCTGAAGCTCGACAACCAGGACGTCGGCCGCGCCGGCTTCGTCCGCTGCCTGCCCAATGGCTGCGTCGCCGAGGTCGTCATGGACGACAAGCTGCTCGGCCAGCTCCGCACCGCCAAGACCGCGACCTTCATCATCTTCGAGACCCCGGAAGAAGGCATCGGCTTCCCGCTCAGCCTGAACGGGCTCGGCGAGGGCTATGACAAGCTGCCGTAGGGTGGCAGGCGCGTCCGCGCGCGGCGAATCCTATCGTTTCGTAATGTGGCACCTGGCACCCTCGCGGAACCGCCGGGAAACCATTATCTTGCCCTACATCTTTCGATAATGGACGGACGCATGACCAATCCAGCCACAACCTCCCTGCTCGACCGCGCCAATCTCGACCGCGACCAGGTCCGCAACGAGGTCGCACGCGGGCTTGCCGGTGCCGACGACGGCGAACTGTTCCTCGAATACAGCCAGACCGAAGCGCTGATGTTCGACAATGGGCGGCTGAAGCAGGCGACCTATGACACCTCGCAGGGCTTTGGCCTGCGCGCCGTCAAGGACGACGCGGTCGGCTATGCCCATTCCTCCGACGTCTCGCTGCCGGCGCTGATTCGCGCCGCCGACGCGGTCGCGGCCGTGCGCGGCGGCTATTCGGGCAGCTTTGCGGCCCCGCCGGCGCATACCAATGTGCGGCTCTACGCCGACGACAATCCGCTGGATGCGCCGGGCTTCGAGACCAAGGTGAAGCTGCTCGCCGAGATCGACGCCTATCTGCGCGACAAGGATCCGCGGGTGCGGCAGGTCAGTGTCAGCCTGGGTGCGACCTGGCAGGTCGTCGAGATCCTGCGCCCCGACGGCGAGAGCTATCGCGACATTCGCCCGCTGGTGCGCGTCAACGTCTCCGTCGTCGCCGGTCAGGGCGACCGCCAGGAGAGCGGCAGCAAGGGTTATGGCGGCCGCGCCGGCTATGCCGAATTCATCGAGAGTAAGAACTGGCGCGACGCCGCCGACGGAGCGCTGCGCGAAGCCCTGGTCAATCTGGAATCGATCCCCGCCCCCGCCGGCGAAATGGACGTCGTGCTTGGGGCCGGCTGGCCCGGCGTGATGCTGCATGAGGCGGTCGGCCACGGCCTCGAAGGCGATTTCAACCGCAAGAAGACGTCCGCGTTTGCCGGCCTGATGGGCCAGCAGGTCGCGGCCAAGGGCGTCACCGTGGTCGACGACGGCACCATTGCCTCGCGCCGCGGCTCGCTGTCGATCGACGACGAGGGCACGCCGACCAACCGCACCGTGCTGATCGAGGACGGCATTCTGGTCGGCTACATGCAGGACCGCCAGAACGCGCGCCTGATGAACATGAAGCCGACCGGCAACGGCCGCCGCCAGGGCTACGCCCATGTGCCGATGCCGCGCATGACSAACACCTACATGCTCGCGGGCGACCGCGATCCGGCCGAGATCCTGGCGTCCGTGAAGAACGGCGTCTTCGCCGCGAATTTCGGCGGCGGCCAGGTCGACATCACCTCGGGCAAATACGTGTTCCAGTGCACCGAGGCCTACAAGATCGAGAACGGCAAGATTGGCGCGCCGCTGAAGGGCGCCATGCTGATCGGCAACGGACCGACCGATTTGCACCGCATCCGCATGATCGGCAACGATCTCGCGCTGGATACCGGCATCGGCACTTGCGGCAAGAACGGTCAGGGCGTGCCCGTCGGCGTCGGCCAGCCGTCGCTTCTGATGGAACGTATTACTGTAGGTGGAACGGGCGCATGAGCGTTGAGAAGGTAACTGTCACCGCCAAGCGGAAGAGCAGCGGCTGGGCTGGTCAGCTCATGCAGCTCGCCGGCATCGTCGCCGCCGTGTTCATCGCCAAGGGCGCGCTCGCCGAGCCGTTCTACGTGCCGTCGGGTTCGATGGAGCCGACGCTCCTGATCGGCGATGCGCTGCTCGCCTCGAAATTCCCGTATGGCTACGGCACCTCGTCGCTGCCGATCCAGATCAACCTGCCCGAAAGCGGCCGCGTCTTCGCGGAGACGCCGAAGCAAGGCGACGTCGTCGTGTTCCGCTGGCCCGGCGATCGCTCGCAGGCCTGGGTCAAGCGCGTCGTGGGTCTGCCCGGCGACCGCATCCAGATGCGGCAGGGCCAGCTCTTCATCAACGACCGTCCCGCCGAGCTGAAGCCGGATGGTGTTGGCGCCGCCGAAGACGACAATGGCGGCAGCGAGCCGGCCTACCGCTACATAGAGACGCTGCCGAACGGCGTGTCGCATCTGATCTTCAAGATGCGCGACAACGGTCCGCTCGACAACACGCCTGAAGTGACGGTGCCGCCCGGCCACCTCTTCGTGCTCGGCGATAACCGCGACAATTCCGCCGACAGCCGCGTGCCCTTGCGCTCCGGCGGCGTCGGCCTGCTGCCGATCGACAATCTGGTCGGACGCGCGGATGCCGTGCTCGGCTCCTGGGATCTCGGCATGCGCGGCCAGCCGGTGTGGACCTGGCTCTCCGGCTTCCGGCTCGCGCGATTCTTCACCGCCGTGCACTGAGCTGATCTCGTGACCTTCGACGACGTCAGAAAATTTGCGCTGACGTGGCCGGAGGTCGAGGACGGCACCTCCTACGGCACGCCCGCGCTGAAAGTGCGCAAGAAGATGCTGGCGCGGCTGAAGGAGGACGGCGACAGTCTCGTCATGCCCGACGTTCCAATCGACGAGCGCGCGATGCTGGTCGAGAGCCAGCCAAAAATCTTTTATTTCACCGATCACTACGCCGACTATCCGATCGTGCTGATCCGCCTGTCCAAGGCGAAGCGCGCGATCGTCGAGCCGTTCCTGCGGCGGCGCTGGCGTGGCCTCGCCTCGAAGACGGCGCGCGCCGCGTTCGATGCCAGCGCGTGAATGATGGCCGCGATGGATCGCGACCGCTTCCTAGCACTGGCGCTGAAGAACCCGGTCAATGTTGCAATCATCGGCGAGCTCGCCTCGCTCGCGCTTCCCGATGCGTGGCTTGTGTCGGGGTGCCTGGTGCAGACGGCGTGGAACGTACTCACGGACCGCGCGGTCGATCATGGCATCGCCGATTACGACGTGTTCTATTTCGATCCTGACACCTCATGGGAGGCGGAGGACACGGTGATCCGCACGCTGCACGCGCGGCTCTCGCATCTCGGCGTCAGGATCGAGACCCGCAACCAGGCGCGCGTGCACCTTTGGTATCCCGGCAAGCACGGCCTGCCCTATCCGCCTCTAACCTGCTCGACCGACGGCATCGACCGTTTCCTCACCCAGAACACGCAAGTCGGTGTGAGGCACGCAGGCGACGGCTTTGAGGTCTACGCGCCGCACGGCTTCGACGACATAACCGGATTGATCGCGCGGCCCAATCCGGGCCCGAACTTCTCTGCGGCGAGTTACGCGGTGAAGGCCGCGCGATGGAAGGCGTTGTGGCCGGAACTCACAGTGATTGCCGCGGAGTGATCACGCCGCCTTGGCCTGTACATCGTCGCAGAACTCCGCGAGCCGATCCGCAAGCCGCAGCGTTGCGGGGCTGGCGTCGGGCGAAGCCATCAGCGCCACTTCGGTCCGGTTGATCGGCTCAAAACCGTCCTTTGCCGTCAGCACGCGGTGGTCGGACTGGATCGACATCTCAGACAAAATGCTCAGGCCCATGCCGGCGGCAACCGCCGCCTGGATGCCGGCAAGGCTCGACGAGGAGTAGGACATGTGCCAGGCGCGACCCGCGCTTTCCAGCGCGTGGATGGCGCCGGCGCGATAGAGACAGCCGAGCGGAAATCCGATCAGCGGCACGGACGAGGCGTTGACGTCGACCGGATGGCTCTTGCTCGTGACCCAGTGCACCCGCTCCGGCCACACCGCGATAGCGCCTTTCGCGCCGGCCTCACGCTTGAACAGCGCCAGGTCGAGCTCGCCGCGTTCGAGGTCGCGGGACAGGTTCTTGCTCTGGTCGGCGCGCACATCCATTCGCAGGCCCGGATGTGAGCGCGAGAAGGCGCCGAGCAGTTTTGCCAGCCGGTACGCCGCAAAATCCTCGGGGATGCCGAGCCGGATCGCGCCCTCGCTGTCGGGCTCGCGCAGCACGTCGCGCGCCTCCTCGGCGAGCGTGAGCAGCCGCCGCGCGTAGGACAGCAGCCGTTCGCCGGCCTCAGTGGGACGCACGTCCTTGCCATCGCGGTGCAAGAGCAGCTGGCCGACGTCCTCCTCCAGCCGCTTGATCTGCTGGCTGACGGTCGATTGCGTGCGGTGGACGCGCTCGCCGGCGCGGGTGAAGCCGCCGGCCTCGACCACCGAGACGAAGCTGCGCAGGAGCTCTAGGTCGAGCATGGCCGCATCCATTCGAAAATCCACTGATCGGAAGTTAATCATTTAATTTCCAAATGACAAGCCGTCTCCCTAGATCGAGGGCTCAGGAGAATGCCCTCATGTCGCTCGCCACCTCGCTTCCCGCAGCCCCCAGCCGGTTCAACACGCTGCCGCTCGCCATCGGAGTGTTTTGCCTGCTCTGGAGCTATGCCTTCGTCGCCGGCAAGATCGGCGTCACCCATTGCCCGCCGCTGATTCTGCTCGCCGCGCGCTTCTCGCTCGCCGGCATTTTGATCCTCGGTGCGACGCTGATCCGCGGTGATGGCTGGTCATTGTCCTGGCGCGATGCCGCGATTTTCGCCGTGCTCGGCATCGCCAACAACGCACTCTATCTCGGGCTCGGCTACACCGGCCTGCAATCGGTCTCCGCCGGCCTCGGCGGCCTGATCGTCTCGGCCAATCCGGTCTTCACGGCGGCGCTCGCTGCGTTGCTGCTTGGCGAAGGCATGACCTGGCGCAAGGCGGGCGGTCTCCTGCTCGGCATCATCGGCGTGACCCTGATCGTCTGGCATCGCCTGTCGGTCGGCACCGACTCCCTGCACGGCATCGTCTTCACCCTGGCCTCGCTCGCCTCCATCGTCGCCGGCACGATTCTGTTCAAACTGCTCGCGCCGAAGGGAAGCCTGTGGATCGGCAACGGCGTGCAGAACCTCGCCGCCGGCATCGTGCTGACGCCGGTCGCGTTCACCTTCGCCGACGTCCACGCAATTGATTTCACCCCGGGCCTGGTCGGCGCCTTCGCGTTCCTCGTGCTCGGCGGCTCGATCCTCGCCTACTGGCTCTGGTTTCATCTCCTGAAAGTGTGTGGCGCAACGGCTGCGAGCGCCTATCATTTCCTGATGCCGCCGCTCGGCATGCTGTTCGCCTACATCGTGCTCGGTGAGCATGTCGAGGCCCGCGACCTGCTCGGCATCATCCCGGTCGCGCTCGGCATTTACCTGGTGACGCGCCCCGCAAAGCCCGTCGCGTAAGAGGAGCTTTCTGATGCCCATTTCCATCACCCTGATCGGCGGCCCCACTGCGCTGATCGAGATCGACGGCTTCCGCCTGCTCACTGACCCGACCTTCGATGCGCCCGGCGCCTACCAGCTGCCGCATGTGACGCTGGAAAAGACCATCGGCCCCGCACTGAAGGCCGACGCGATCGGCCCGATCGATGCCGTCCTGCTCAGCCACGACCAGCACTCGGACAATCTCGACAATTCCGGCCGCGCGTTTCTCAAACACGCAAAGCGCGTGCTGACCACCGAGGCCGGCGCAAAACGCCTGGGCGGCCATGTCGAGGGCCTCGCGCCTTGGGCGACCTCGCATCTGAAGGACCGTGACGGCAACACGCTGACGATCACCGCGACGCCCGCGCGCCACGGCCCGGCCGGCATCGAGCCGCTGTCGGGCGACGTCATCGGCTTCGTGGTGTCCTCGAGCCGGACGGACACGAGCGACGTCTACATCAGCGGCGACACCACCTGGTTCGACGGCGTCGCCGAGGTCGCGCGCCGCTTCAAATGCGGCGTGGTGCTGCCGTTCGCGGGCGCGGCGCAAACCCGCGGGCCGTTCCATCTCACCATGGACACCAACGACACCATCGAGACGGCGCGCGCCTTTCCGGATGCGATGATCGTGCCCTTGCATACCGAGGGCTGGGCGCATTTCCGCCAGGACGGCGAGGATCTGCGCAAGACCTTTGATGTGCTCGGCTTCGGGACCCGGTTGCGATTGCTGGTGCCGGGCGTGCCGACGGTGGTTGAGGCGCCGTGAGCCTCAGCTGTCATGCCCCGGCTTGCCGCCTTCGCTGAAGCTTCGGCGGCCGGGCGAGCTTGTGGCCCGGCGTAGCCTTGGCGGAGCCGGGACCGGGGCATCCAGTACGCCGCGGCGGTCGTTGCGAGAGCGAGCTATTCGACGAAGGCCTCTGGAATACTGGATCGCCCGGTCGAGCCGGGCGATGACGGGAGGAGAGAGTGGTGCTCCTCGCAATGACGGACGCTAATCCTTCCGAAACACGATCGACGCCATCCAGCCCGTCATCAGCGCCATCGCGGCCGTAACGAGCCCATAGATCAGCCCGTGCTGCCGCGCACTGGTCGCGACGAACTGCTCGAAGCCGACCTTGACGATCTCGAACGCGGTCTCGGTCTTGGTGACTAACGCGCCGTTCGCGAACAGCTTGATTTCCACCTCATAGGTGCCGATCGGCACCTCCTCCGGCAGTGGAATGCCGGTACGGAACAGCGTCGGTGTCAGGAACGTCACCGCGCTCGGGTCCTCGCGATAGAGACCTTTCTGGGTTCGCAGGCGGATGAAGGCCGAGCGGAACACATCGTTCGGCACCACGTCGGCATAGTCGCCGCTGACCCGTTGGGTCAGCAGCACGTTATTGAGCCCGATCTGCTGCCGCCGCGCGATCTCGGGTGAGGTGATGACATCGAAGGGGCGGTTGGCGAACAGCGCGAGATAGCTCGGCACCGCCAGGAACTGCCGGTAGTCGGTGTTGATCCAGATCCCGAAGGTGCGCTCCTTGCGTCGCGTCACCATGTCGGCGCGCGGGCCCATCACGGTGACGACGAGATCGTAGCTCTTGCGGTCCGCGGGCGTGGAGGCGTCCTTCTCGACCGAGCCGAACAGCACCAATTCCTCGCCGGAATAGTTCGGCGTCACCGTGACACGATGGTTGGAGACCGACACGATCAGTCGCTCGGCACGCGCGACTGAGCCGAGCAGCAGGACGAGAAGGACCGCGAGAGCTGCGCGCATCATCCGCTCACTCCCAATTCGCGGATGGTGAAGAGATCCTCGGGCCGGATCACCAGCTCGATGGCGAAGCGGACGCCGACCGAAAGGATCAGCAGGCCCAGCAACAGCCGCAGCTGCTCGCCCCGGATCTTCTGGCCGGCGCGGGCGCCGAACTGTGCACCGGTGACGCCGCCGACCATCAGGATCAGCGCCAGCACCGCGTCGACGAGGTGATTGGTCACCGCGTGCAGCAAGGTCGCGAACAGCATCGTGACCAGCGTCAGGACCATCGAGGTCCCGATCACGGTCGAGGTCGGCACCCGCAGCAGGTAGATCATGATCGGCACCAGGATGAAGCCGCCGCCGATGCCCATGATGGCGCCGATGAAGCCGATCACGATGCCGACGATCACGACAGGAATAACCGAGAGATAGATCTTCGAGCGCTTGAACCGCATTTTCAGCGGCAGGCCGTGGATCCAGCTGTGCGTGCGCCGTGGCGGCACCGCGCCGCGACGGGTCCGCATCAGGGCGCGCAGGCCCTCGGAGAACATCAGGCTGCCGACGGTGGTGAGCAGCACCACGTAGGACAACGCGATCATCAGATCGAGCTGGCCGAGCGCGCGAAGCTGCGTGAAGGTCCACACCCCGAGCGCCGTGCCGGTGACGCCGCCGCATAACAACACACTCGCCAGCGCCGGATCGATCGCACGCCGCCGCCAGTAGGACAGCGCGCCGGAAAACGAGGAGGCCGCGATGTGGCTCGCAACGGAGGCGACCGCGACCGCCGGCGTGATCCCGATGAAGATCAGAAGCGGCGTCATCAGGAAGCCGCCGCCGATCCCGAACATGCCGGAGACGAAGCCGACCGCCGCGCCCATCGCCAGCACCAGGAAGATGTTGACCGGCAGATCGGCGATCGGGAGATAGAGCTGCATCGAAGGACCACACTCCGGCGAAATGGATCGATTGCGCGGGAATGCTCGCCGGACGGTCGGAACGATTGCCGCGCCCCTCAATAGCGGAATTCGTTGTCGGGCGGGACCATGAATTTAGGGCGTGGTGAACGTGGCGCGCGAGCTGTCTCCCCTCACCCTGAGGAGCCTGCGCAGCAGGCGTCTCGAAGGGCGAGGCCCGGATCGGTGGTGGGGGCCTGCACGGTTCTCGCGGCGATGCGAAGCATCGTCCGCTACGCGCGCCAGGGCGCGCTCCTCACCATGAGGAGTGAGAGTGCGCTTAGTGCGCCGCCGACGCCGAGCGCTTGGTCGCGACCGGCTTCGGCGCGGGCTTTGCGTTCGCCTGCGGCGCGCTGTCCCAGCCGCCGTTCGGGGCGGGAACGTTGACGGCGTCGTCGGGCTGCGGCTCGGCACTGAAAGTCTGGATCGCGAGCTTGGCGGCGGCGAGCGACTGCGGATCGAGCCGCTTGGCAACGTCGTCGCGCTTGCCGGACGCATCCGCGTCACCCTGGGCGGCCGCGAGAGTGAACCATTTGTAGGATTCGGCGAGGTTCTGCTCCACGCCGATGCCGCGGGCATAGAGGATGCCGAGGTTGAACTGGCTGTCGGCGACGCCGCGATCGGCGGCCTTGCGGAACCACTGCGCCGCGCTCTTGTAATTGGCGCCGCGTCCGCCGCCGTCGGCGTCGAGCACCGCGAGATTGTGCATCGCCTTGGCGTTGCCGCGCTCGGCAGCCTGCGTGTAGTAGCGGCGGGCGATGTCGGCGTCCTTCTTCACCCCGAGGCCCTTCTCGTAGAGCGTGCCGAGGCGGAAGGTCGCGGGCACCACGCCGGCCTGCGCCGCGCGGTCGTACCATTTGGCGGCTTCATCGTAATTCGCGGCGACGCCCTTGCCCTCGGCAAAGCGCACGCCGATCTCGTAGGCCGCGGTCGCATCGCCCTTCATCGCGGCGGTGCGCAGCACCGGACCGCCGATGCCGTCAGGGAGCTTCTCGCTCGGCGGCACCTGGATCATGCCAAGCCTCGCGCGGCTCGCGCCCGACAGCGCGCCGGTGACGTCGTTGCTCGCCGCAGGCGGTGGTGGCGTCGCGGGGACCGGCGGGATTTCGACCGAAGCCGAGCTGCCCGCCCCTGCCACGGGAGCCGGCGCGGGATTGTTCAGCGACTGCTTCCCGATCGGCGTCGGCGAGGTCATCGACGGCGTGACCTGCTCGGGCGTGGCAGGCCTGGTCTCGACCGGCGGCGGCGGAGCCTGCGGCGCGGGCGCGCTCGACGAATTCTCCATCGCCTGCGGTGACGGTGGCGGGCTGCCGCCATCGAGCAGGTTCATCGCCATCTTGAAGGTGCCGAGCACGATCACGACCACGCTGGCGCCGACCAGCAGCGAGCGGATCTTCGAGGTGATGGTCGAGCCGCCTTCCTGGCCCTTGTCCTTGGTGCGGCCTGCGATGGCCGCCTTGGCAGCTGCCTTTGCACTTGCCTTGGCACCGCGGGCCGGCTTTTCCGGCTGCGCGGCGGCGGCCTGCGCGGCGCGGCGTGCGGCCGCGATAAAGCTCGACGACGACACCGGCTCTTTCGGCGCGGCGGGGATTTCGCTGATCGCGCTTTCGGACGCGGCAATGCGCTCCGAGGGCGTGGCGACGCGGCCGCCCGGCCGTGTGCCCGGCTCGAGCGGATGGTCCGGCGGCAATTCCGGTGCGAGCGCGGCGCGCGCGGGCGCCGTGTGCGGCTCGAGGATCTCGCTGATCGCACGCGGCGGAACGGGCGGTGCCGTTGGCACCGGCGGCGGCGCGGCCGGTGCGGCGGCATGGAATTCGCGCGGCGCGGCGACGAAGGCGCCCTGTGGCGGCTGTTGCGCGGCGGCCGGGTTCTGCAGCTCCGGCTTCGGATCGTATTTCGGCTGCTGCTGCGGCTGCTGCCACGGCTCGCGCGCGACAGGCGCGGGCTCCATGGGCGCGGCCATCGGCATCGACACGGACGTCGAACTGGGCATCGGCTGCGGTGCGGGTGCCGGCGGCGCCGTGCGCACCGCGCGCAGATCACCCTCGATCATCGAGAGGCGATCGACGACATGGCCGAGCGCGCTGTGCACGGCCTCGAGCGAATCCTGGGTGCTGCGGTTGGTCTCGGCCTGGCTGAAGCGGATGTCGGAGAGCTCGCGCTTGACCAGATCGACCATGCCGGAATCGGCAGACGGTGCCGAATTGCGGCTTTCGGCGAGGGCGGAATAGGTCGCCTGCTGCCGTTCCAGATGCCGCAGGATGTCGTGCAGCCCGTCCTCGACGCGGCTTAGATTGCCGTTGCGCGGATCGGAGGCAGCTTCGATCCGCTCCAGCAGATACGAGACCCGCTGTTCGAGATGCGCAAAGGTCGACGCGGAATCGTTGCCGACCTGCATGCGGTCGAAACGGTCCGACAGCGCGCGGATCGCGGCTTCGAGATGCTCGCTGCTCTCGGTGGGCTGCGGCCGCTCGCGCGTTTCCAGCGCGGCGGTGAGCGCCGCGATGCGCTGCTCCAGCACGGCAAAGCTGTCGCTGGGGCCGGACGAGCGGGTGACCTGGTCGACCTTGGACGACAGCAGCTGCACGTCTTCGGAAAGACGCGCCAGCGCTTCGTTGGAAGCGACGTTGGAGACGATGCCGCGCAGCGCCGAGATCGCGCCTTCGAGCTGGCGCACCGTCGACGGGTCGTCATTGGCGCGCAGGATCAGATCGAGCTTGGCGCCGAGATTGCGGATCGCCTCGTCATAGCCGGTGAGCTGCTCGGCCGGCGTCAGCGTGCGCAGCACCTGCTTGATCTCGGACAGCGCGTGCTCGATGCCCGACAGGACCTGGCCATCCGTCCCGGACGAGCGGGTCTCGTCGATACGACGATGCAGCGAGCGGATCTCGTTCTCGATCGATTCGATCGCGCGGCGCGGCATCGCCTCGGTGATGGCGTGGCGGATCTCGGCAAGCTCGCTGCGGAAGGCGTTGATTGCCTGCTCGGTGTTGTCAGGGCGCTGAAGCGACTCGATCTGGCTCGTGATCTTGAGCAAATGGCGCTCGAGCGACGAGAAATCCGGCCCCGGCTGCGGGGGCGGCGGTGCATAGGCAGGCGCGGGCGGCGCCATCGGGGGCGCGAAAGGAGCTGCCGCCGGTGCAATCGAGGGCGCTGCGCGTGGCGGTATCTGCCGCGGCGTAAAGCCGTCGAGCTCGCTCTGCCGGGCCGTGATCTCGGCGACGGCAACGTCGAACGATGCGGGGCTCAAGGGAGGTGAATTGCGATAGACCTGTGCGGCCGCGCGCTCGACCATATCGGCCTGGCGCTGGCGCGTCTCGACGGGTGCCGGAGCCGGTGCCGGCCGCTGAGGCTGCTGCGGCTTTGAGATTTGCGACAGCCGCGCATCGAGCCGCGAGATCGCGTCGTTGAGCTGGCGCGCGACGCCCTGCTCGCGCGAGACGTCTGGTCGCGACGCGTCCTGTCGTGAAGCATCTTGGCGCGGCGCGGGCTTTGAAATCCGTTCGATCTGCTGGGTGATCGCGTCGAGCCGCTGGTGGATATCGGCGACGTCGCGGCTCTCCTGGCTCGGCATCTGTTGCGGGCGCTGATCCTGGCGCTGCTCTTGACGCTGGTCTTGACGTTGTTCTTGGCGTTGATCGTAAGGTCCGCGAAAATTCGGCGGGGCCGTCTCGCCGAGCGTGGAGTTCAGCCAATCGTTGAGTGACATGCCGGCACGACGCGCAGCAGCTTCGGCCCGCTCCCTGACGGATGGATCGATGCCGTCAACACTCCACGATACGCGCGAATTCATGACTCTGTCCGGTTCCGACTCCGGCGCCCCACCCGGCGCCTCCAGCCTCCCCACGCGTGCCGGTTGTGAAGACAATCGGATTTGGCGCGGGTCGTCTGCCTCGAAAACCGACTTTTTCCTGTTACGGTAAATAACGGGTTAAGGAACGCGTTGCCGGTGTCTTAAAGTTGGGCGCCGGGAACCCAATTGCCGCCGCTGGCCCCGCCCCAAAGCCGCGTCCCGACAAAGATTTCGCCACGCGCCCGATCCGCACGTCTCAATGGATAGAGAGCGGCCCGATCCACGGGCGGGTTCTTGCCTGACTGGATTGTTGGCTGACATGAAAAGGTTGCTCGTGGCCGCGATGGCGGCCGGACTGGCATCGCATGCCGTTGCCGCCGATGCCCCGGCGGCAGCGCCTGCGGTGAAGGCACCGGCGCCCGCGGGATACAATTGGACCAGCTGCTATGTCGGCATCCAGGGCGGCGGCAACTGGGGCAAGAGCGAGCATGTCCGGCGCGCCGGCGACGACTCCGGGCCAACGATCACAGGGACTTTCAATCTCAGCGGTGCTGCCGTCGCGGGCGGCGTCTTCGGCTGCGATTCCAGATCGAAAAGACCGTGCTCGGCTTCGAGAACGACGCGTCATGGACCAACCAGCACGGCAAGGTGCAGGATCTGCCGCCCTTCAACGTCGGGGTGACGAGCGGCACGCGGGAAAAATGGATCGATATGTTCCGCGGCCGTGTCGGTTACGCGCTCGATCAGTTTCTGATCTATGGCACGGCCGGTATCGCCTTCGCCGGTACCGAGGTCACCGTGTCCAACCAAGTGGTGCAGGTCACCAGCTCCCAGACCCGCACCGGCCTGGCGGCCGGGCTCGGTGGTGAATGGGCGGCCTATGTCGATACCTGGGGCGCCGTGACCCTCAAGCTCGAATATGTGCACGTCGATTTTGGCAGCAAACGATATGTCGATCCGCCGATCAGCGGCGCCGTCACGCGCGACGTCAGGCTGACGGACGACATCGTCCGCGCCGGCGTCAATGTCCGGTTCAACTGGGATAAGCCGGTCGTCACGAAGTACTAGGGCTGCGCAGGCTCAGCCCTTCCCCTCGCGCTTGCCGTCCTCCAGCGGCACGACCTTGCCCTTGCCGCTCATCGCCGATAGCGCCTGGAGCGCCTCTTCGCAGAAATCGGCCACCATCTGCTCGTGGCGGGCACCGAGCTGAAGCAGCAGCAGATTGCCGAGGTCGAGCACGCCCGACGCCGAGCCCTCCGGAAATCGCTTCTTGAGGATCCGCTCGTAATTCTCGTGCCGGTCGCGGTGGTGCTCCAGCCGGGCCATCAGATCGGTGCGCATGGGCTCGATGTCGATGCTGTCGAGCGCGTGCAGCCGCACCAGCAGGTCGTCCTTGATCGAGGGCGGTGTGCTCGGCCGCGCGGCCCAGTGCCGCAGCGCTGTTCGGCCCTCGGGAGTCAGCGTATAAATCAGTTTGTTGGGCTTGCCCGATTGCACGACCTCGCGGCCCTGGATGTAGCCGCGGTCGCGCAGCTTCGAGAGCTCGCGGTAGATTTGCTGGTGGTCGGCTTTCCAGAAGAAGCCGATAGAGGAATCGAATGTCTTGGCGAGCTCGTAGCCCGTCATCGGACGTTCCGTCAGGCATGCGAGGATTGCGTCGCCGAGCGCCATGGCACCAGCTCCCTTTCGAGGTCCCGACCAATTGACTTGACTTTATGCGCATCGGTGCATATGCGTCAATATGCATATGAGACGGGCTTCAGACCCGCTGTACCAGCCCTTCGCGCTACTGTGCATGGGGTTGTTTTCGAGTTTTTTGCCAAGGCCTTTAACTAGGGAGCACCCTGACAATGACCGGCCTCGACTCCTGGTACGCCTTTATGAAGTCCCACGACCGCGCCGCGCTCTGGGACCTGCTCCATCCTGACGCCGTGTTCGAAAGCCCCGTGGTGCATTCGCCGCAGCGTGGACGCGACATCACCTTCAAATATCTCGCCAGTGCCGAGAAGGTGCTCGGCGGTCCCGGCTTCACCTATGTCGGCGAGTGGAAAAGCGCCAATGGCGCGGTGCTCGAATTCAAGAATGTCATCGACGGCATCGAGATCAACGGTGTCGACATCATCACCTTCGATGCCGAGGGACGCATCACCCATTTCAAGGTGATGGTGCGTCCGCTCAAGGCGATCAACATGCTGCACCGCCTGATGGCGGAGCAGTTGGCCGCCGCCCAGTCATAAGCCAACATCATCACTTCAGACCGCCTGCCGGGAGACCATCATGCCGATCTATAAAGCCCCCGTCGAAGACGTGAACTTCCTGCTCAACGACGTCTTCCAGATCGATCGCTACGACAATCTGGCCGGCTTCTCCGATGCGTCGAGCGACGTGCGCGAAGCCATTCTCGGCGAAGCCGCGAAGCTTGCGGAAGAAGTGCTGCAGCCGCTCAACCGTGTTGGCGATCTCGAAGGCTGCAGGCGCGCCGATGACGGCAGCGTCACCACGCCGAAGGGTTTCAAGGACGCTTTCAAGCAAGTGGCAGAGGGTGGCTGGCTTGGCCTGTCGGCACCGACCGAGTTCGGCGGCCAGGGCCTGCCGGTGACGCTGAGCCAGGCGGTCAACGAATTCCAGATCTCCGCCAACATGGCGTTCTCGATGTATGGCGGCCTCACCATGGGCGCGACCGCGGCGCTGATCGTGCACGGCTCGCCCGAGCAGAAGCAGACCTACGTGCCGAAGATGGTGGCGGGCGAGTGGACCGGCACCATGAACCTGACCGAGCCGCATTGCGGCACCGATCTCGGCATGCTCCGCACCAAGGCGGTCCGCCAGCCCGACGGCAGCTTCAAGATCACGGGCACGAAGATCTTCATCTCGGCCGGCGAGCACGACCTCGCCCCCAACATCATCCACCTCGTGCTCGCCCGCATCGAGGGCGCACCGGCCGGCATCAAGGGCGTGTCGCTGTTCGTGGTGCCGAAATTCCTGGTCAATGCCGACGGTTCGGTCGGCCCACGCAACGGCGTGGTGTGCGGCTCGATCGAGCACAAGATGGGCATTCACGGCAATTCCACCTGCGTGATGAACTACGACAGCGCCACCGGCTGGCTGATCGGCGAAGAGAACAAGGGCATGCAGGGCATGTTCGTGATGATGAACGAGGCCCGCCTCGGCGTCGCCGTTCAAGGTCTCGCGCAGTCCGAGGTCGCCTATCAGAACGCGGTCGCCTATGCCCGCGAGCGCATCCAGGGCCGCTCGCTGACCGGCGTCAAGGCGCCGGACAAGCAGGCCGACCCGATCATCGTGCATCCCGACGTGCGCCGCACGCTGCTCTCGATCCGCGCCTTCAACGAGGCCGCGCGCGCCTTCGTGATGTGGACCGCGCTGAAGAGCGACGTCGCCCATCGCTCCGAAGATCCCAAGGACCGCCAGGCCGCCGACGACCACATGGGCCTGATGACGCCCGTGCTGAAGGGCTTCCTCACCGATTACGGCTTTGCCAACGCGGTGCAGGCGCAGCAGATGTATGGCGGCCACGGCTACATCGCCGAGCAGGGCATGGAGCAGTTCGTGCGCGATGCCCGCATCGCCATGATCTATGAGGGCGCCAACGGCATCCAGGCGCTCGACCTCGTCGGCCGCAAGCTGCCGCGCGACGGCGGCCGCGCCATCATGGCCTTCTTCGGCGAGGTCATGGCCTTCGCTAAGGAGAACGGCGGCGATGAGGGGCTCAAGCCATTCATCACCCCGCTCTCGGCCTCGCTCGGCCATCTCCAGCAGGCCACGACCTGGCTGATGCAGAACGCGATGGCAAAGCCCGACAATGCGGGTGCTGCCGCAACCGACTACCTGCATCTCTTCGGCTTCGTCACGCTCGGCTACATGTGGGCGAAGATGGCCAAGGTGACGCAGGCGAAGATTGCCGCGAGCGGAGCGACGCCCTATCTCTCGACCAAGCTCGTCACCGGCCGTTTCTTCATGGAACGCATGCTGCCGGAGACCGCCGCCAATCTCGCGCGCATCCAGGCCGGCTGCGCCACCATCATGGAACTGCCGGCGGAAGCTTTCTGAGGCTTCCCGCTTCGCCAATGATCCCGACCGCGCCGCGGTCGTAACCAATAACTGCAATCAGGAGGCTCCCATGGCAGATGCCTATATTTACGACCACGTCCGAACCCCGCGCGGCCGCGGCAAGGCAGACGGCGCGCTGCACGAGGTCACCGCGCTCGCGCTCGCCACCGTGCCGCTGAAGGCGCTGAAGGACCGCAACAATTTGCCGGAAGATTCGGTGGACGACGTCGTGCTCGGCGTGGTCGACCCCGTCGGCGAAGCCGGCAGCGACATCGCGCGCTTCGCGGCGCTCAAGGCCGGACTCGGCGAAGCCGTGCCCGGCGTGCAGATCAGCCGCTTCTGCGCTTCCGGCCTCGACGCCGTGAATTTTGCCGCAGCCCAGGTGATGAGCGGCCAGCATGAGCTGGTGATCGGTGGCGGCGCCGAATCCATGAGCCGCGTCGGCATCGGCGCCTCCGGTGGCGCCTGGCCGATGGACCCGTCGATGGCCGTGCCGGCCTACTTCATGCCGCAAGGCGTCTCGGCCGATCTGATCGCCACGAAGTACGGCTTCTCGCGCGACGACGTCGACGCCTATGCCGTGCAGAGCCAGCAGCGCGCCGCCAAGGCCTGGGACGAGGGCCGTTTCAACAGGTCCGTCGTGCCGGTGAAGGACATCAATGGCCTCACCATCCTCGCCAAGGACGAGCACATGCGGCCCTCGACGACGATGCAGTCGCTGGCACAGCTTCAGCCGTCGTTCACGATGATGGCGCAGATGGGCGGCTTTGACGGCGTCGCGGTGCAGTCGCACCCGGAAATCGAGCGCGTGAACTACGTGCACCACGCCGGCAACTCGTCGGGCATCGTCGACGGCGCCGGCGCCGTGCTGCTCGGCAGCAAGGAAGCGGGTGCGAAATACGGCCTGAAGCCGCGCGCAAGGATCCGCGCCTTCGCCAACGTCGGCTCCGAGCCGGCGATGATGCTGACCGGTCCGGTCGACGTCACCGAAAAGCTGTTCGCGCGTTCGGGCATGAAGAAGTCGGACATCGACCTGTTCGAGCTCAACGAGGCCTTTGCCTCGGTGGTGCTGCGCTACATCCAGGCCTTCGACATCGACAACGCCAAGATCAACGTCAATGGCGGCGCGATCGCGCTCGGCCATCCGCTTGGCGCCACCGGCGCGATGATCCTCGGTACCGTGCTCGACGAGCTCGAGCGCACCAACAAGGCGACCGCGCTGGTGACGCTGTGCATCGGCGGCGGCATGGGCACCGCGACCATCATCGAGCGCGTCTGACTTCGTAGGGTGGGCAAAGCGAAGCGTGCCCACCACTGACGTCTCAGCAAATGATGGTGGGCACGGCGCAAGAGCGCCTTTGCCCACCCTACGAGATCACAGTCAACCGCCGCGCCTGAAATCGGCTGCGGCACCGAGGAGCAACCAACATGGCTTACAAGAACTTCAAGGTTGAGACCGATTCCGACGGCATCGCGCTCGTCACCTGGGACATCCCGGGCCGTTCGATGAACGTGCTCGACGAGACCTCGACCAGCGAGCTCGATGCGATCGTCAAGGAAACCACGGCCGACGCTGCCGTGAAGGGCGTCGTCATCACCTCCGCCAAGGAGGCGTTCTGCGCCGGCGCCGACCTGTCGATGCTCGAGGGCATGAACCAGGCCTACGCCAAGGTCTTGAAGGAGCAGGACGAGACCGCCGCAAACCAGATGCTGTTCGACCAGAGCCGGCGCTTCTCGCAGGTGCTGCGTTCGATCGAGACCTCCGGCAAGCCGTGGGCCGCCGCGATCAACGGCCTCGCGCTCGGCGGCGGTTTCGAGATCACGCTGTGCTGCCACTATCGCGTGGCGGCGGAAAATCCCAAGACGCGCCTCGGCCTGCCCGAGGTCAAGGTTGGCCTGTTCCCCGGCGCCGGCGGCACGCAGCGCGTGCCGCGCCTGGTGCCGCCGCAGGACGCGATGACGATTTTGCTCAAGGGCGATCCGGTCACCGTCGAGAAGGCGAAGCAGCTCAATCTGATTCACGCCATCGTTCCGACCGCCGACCTCATCAAGGCGGCGAAGGACTGGATCAAGGGCGGCGGCAAGGCCGTCGCGCCCTGGGACGAGAAGGGCTTCAAGCTGCCGGGCGGTCCGGTGTTCTCCAAGGCCGGCATGATGATGTTCCCGGCGGGCAACGCGATCTATCGCCGCGAGACCTACGACAATTATCCGGCCGCGCGCGCGATCATGAGCTGCGTCTATGAAGGCCTGCAGTTGCCGATCGACGCGGCGCTACGCGTCGAGTCGCGCTACTTCACCTCGGTGCTGCGTTCGAAGGAAGCGGCTGCGATGATCCGCAGCCTGTTTCTGTCGATGCAGGAGCTCAACAAGGGCGCGCGCCGTCCGAAGGACGTAGCCCCGACCAAGGTGAAGAAGATCGCGGTGATCGGCGCCGGCTTCATGGGCGCGAGCGTCGGCTACGTCTCGGCCCGCGCCGGCCTCGACGTCGTCCTGATCGACCGCGACCAGGAGAGTGCCGACAAGGGCAAGGCGCATGCGCAGAAGGTGATCGAGGAGCAGATCAAGAAGGGCCGCGCCAAGCCCGGCGACGCCGACGCGCTGCTCGCGCGCATTACGCCGACTGCCGATTATGCTGCACTCAAGGACGTCGACCTCGTCATCGAAGCGGTGTTCGAGGATCGCAAGGTCAAGGCTGATACCTTCGCGAAGGCGCAGGAGCATATGAAGCCGGACGTGATCTTCGCGTCGAACACCTCGACGCTGCCGATCACCTCGCTGGCCGAGGGCTTCAAGGACCAGGGCAAGTTCGTCGGCATCCACTTCTTCTCGCCGGTCGAGAAGATGATGCTGGTCGAGATCATCAAGGGCAAGAACACCGGCGATCTCGCTCTGGCGACCGCGCTCGACTACGTCCGGCAGATCGGCAAGACGCCGATCGTCGTCAACGACAGCCGCGGCTTCTTCGCCAATCGCTGCGTCGGCCGCTATGTCGCCGAAGGCAACGAGATGTTCCTGGAAGGCGTGCCGCCGGCGATGATCGAGAACTGCGCCAAGATGGCCGGCATGCCGGTCGGTCCCCTCTCGCTCTCGGACGAAGTCGCACTCGACCTCGGGCTCAAGATCATGAAGGCGACGGAAGCCGATCTCGGCCCGAACGCCATCAACCCCGATCAGAAGAAGCTGATGGTGGAGATGGTCGAGAAACAGGGCCGTCTCGGCCGCAAGAACAGCAAGGGCTTCTACGACTACCCCGAGAAGGGCAAGGGTCAGAAGAGCCTGTGGCCGGGCCTCTCGGCGCTGCAGCCGAAGCAGCTCGACCCTGACACGCTCGACATCGAGGAGCTGAAGCAGCGTTTCCTGGTGGTGCAGGCGGTGGAAGCCGCGCGCACGGTCGAGGACCACGTCATCACCGACCCGCGCGAGGCGGATGTCGGCTCGATCCTCGGCTTCGGCTTCGCGCCGTTCACCGGCGGCACGCTGTCCTACATCGACTTCATGGGAACGAAGAAATTCGTCGAGCTCTGCCACAAGCTGGAGGCGAAGTACGGCTCGCGCTTCACCCCGCCGAAGCTTCTCGAGGAGATGGCCGCGAAGGGAGAAACCTTCTACGGCCGCTTCGCGCCGAAGAAGGCCGCGGCCTGATCACCCAAGATCATTTGAGAAAGAAGGCCGGATCGTTGATCCGGCCTTTTTGTTTGGGGAGACGTCATCACGGTTGCGTCAGATTTGTTCCCGGCTTGTGGAACCAATCACAGAATTCGCGTAGGACCCGTGTCAGAGTCCCCCGCTGCCGTGGTGTCGCGCAATTGTCATAGGCGTGTCGAAGCGGCGCCGTTCTTTTGCTCGGCCCTGGCACTAGTCTTGCTCCGGGTCAGGGTTCCGAATCCGGTTGGGACACTTGCCGAGCCATCGGCAGGTTGAAGACAAAATAAGAAAGTATCCTTGATGAACTCTTTGGTGCTGCGGAAGACCGCGCTCGGTCGCGATCTTACCGCGAAATATGCTGTTGGACCCACAACTGGCCGCCTCTCGCCGCAACAGAAGCCGGCGCGCCTGCGCCGCAAGGGGCCGATGCTTTGGGCCGCTTTGGCGCTACTTGTGCTGGCGGCGGATTTTATGCTGGCTTCCCTCGCCTGGCTCGCCGTCGACTTCGTCATGGGCTGAGACCGCCCGCGCGTGCAGCAGGTAGGCCGCCGCGAAGTAGGCGAGCTGGCAGACGGCAAGACAGATGGCGATGACGGTCACACCCGCCATCATGCCGAATCCGTAAGCGCGAAGAATGATTGCCGAGAAAACCGCGATCGCCGGCGCAATCGATATCAGCGCCCAGATCCTGAAAACATAACCTGTCGCTATTCCCACCAATGCACTTGCGACGATCAGGACCAAGGCAATCGTCAAGTTCAACTCCGATGAAATAATCCTCTAACAATTCCGCCAAGCTCGCGCGCTTTACGGGTACTGACAAGACAGCACTACTTACATTCGGCGAACAGTAGTTCATAAGTCTAATGATAGGTACGATGATCCGGCGAGATGGGTTCGCGCCCACCTGCCCGGGACAGAATAAAAAGGGGCCGGATCGACGATCCGGCCCCTTTTATTTGCGGTCTCCGAGCGGCGAGAACGCCCGGCCCGAGACCGCTTCGTCGGCAAGACTCGCTCTCCAGCTGCCTTCATCGCCGCGGCCAATGCGGACCTCGAAGCGCCAGCCATTCTGGTTGGTGAAGGCGATGTCCGTTCCGCCCTTCTTCCTGGCATAGCTGCACGGATATTCGGTCGGCCGATCGGGAAAGACGATTTTTCCTTCCTTGCTCTCGAACACGGCCGAGGTGACCTGCGGATGGATCATGAGGATGCAATTGCGCTGCGGCAGGTCCGGCGTCGACAAGCCAAGCATCGCCAGCGGCGCGCCCGCGGCGGTCATAAGGACGATCATGTTCATCGCGGCGGCTGTCCCATGGAGGTGCTCCGCGATTTCGACGTGGCCGCCGATCGAATGGTTCACAACGAAAAAGGCCGGATCGTCGATCCGGCCTTTCGATTGTTGCATCTTGCGATGCGCTTACTTCGCCTGCGCAAGGCCTTCCTTCTTCAGCGCCTCCTGGACCTGCGGCCGCGCCGCGACGCGAGCCTTGTAGGCGGTCAGGTTCGGCATGGCCGAGAGGTCGAACTTCATCCGATCGCCCCAGGTCAGCATCGTAAAGAGATAGCCGTCGGCCACCGTGAACTGCTTTCCCATGAGGTAGTCGCGGCCGGCGAGCTGGCTGTCGATGTATGTCAGCTTGCCCATGACGCGGTCCTTGAAGAAGGCCTTGGCCTCGTCGTTCAGCGCCGGCGCGAACAGCGGTCCGAAGCTCTTGTGCACCTCCGAGGTGAGGAAGTTCAGCCATTCGAGCAGCTTGTAGCGCTCGGAGCTGCCGTGAGCTGGCGCCAGCGCCTTGGCCGAAGCCTGGTCGGCGATCATCTGGACAATGACCGGGCCTTCGGTCACGATCTCGCCGCTGTCGAGGCCCAGCGCAGGGACCTGGCCCTTCGGGTTCAGCTTCAGATAATCCTCACCATTTTCGAGCTTCTTGGCCCGGATATCGACCTTGACCAGCTCATAGGGCAGGCCGGCTTCCAGGAGCGCGATGTGGGGGGACAAGGAGCAGGCGCCGGGCGAGTAATAGAGTTTCATGGAATTTCTTTCTCTTGACGCTTGGTTGGGGCGAAGGAACGCCTACATGCATTTGCATCCAATAGTCAAGATTGATGCAGGTGCATTGAGTGAGGTAAGAGACGGAACGACGAGCTTGAGCGGGACCATGAAACGCAAACCATCGACCGAGGCAACTTCGGCCTGGATCCGCCTGATGCGGGTGCAGAGCCGCGTGCTCGATTGCGTCGAGCAGGACTTGAAGAAGGCGGGGTTCCCGCCGCTGGCCTGGTACGACGCGCTGCTCGAATTGTCGCGGGCGCCCTCGGGTGAGCTGCGGCCGGTGGAACTCGAGCGGCAAATGCTGATCCCGCAATACTCCACCTCGCGCCTGATCGACCGCCTGGTCGACGAGGGACTCGCCTCCCGGCGCGAATGCAAGATCGACAAGCGCGGCCAGTTCGTGGAGATCACGGAAGCCGGCCGCGAGTTGCAGAAGCGGATGTGGGGCGCCTATTCGGCCGCGATCGAAAAGTATGTCGGCTCGAAACTGTCCGACGCGGATGCCGTCAAGCTCAGCGGTCTGCTCGACCGTCTCGGCTGCTCGTGCGGCGAGATGAAACTGCCGCCCGTCCACGTCAACGAAACCACGCCGTCGCGATGATCGTGCGGCACACCAGCTCGTCCGTGCACCCCCTGGGTTCGCGGACCACCCCATCACCCGCGCGCCTTCGATCGAAGCGCCCTTTTTGATTAGAGTTTGATATGGCGCGAGACCAGATCGATATGACGCCGCTGCAGTCGCGCGACGAGCTCGTCGCGTGGTTCGAGGCCGGCTGCAAGGACCCGTCCGAATTCCGCATGGGCACCGAGCACGAGAAGACACCGTTCACGCTCGAAGGCCACCGTCCGGTGCCTTACGAGGGCGCGCGGGGCATCGGCGCGCTGCTCGAAGGCATGAAGCTCCTGCTCGGCTGGGAGCCGATCATGGAGAAGGGCAACATCATCGGCCTCTACGACGTCACCGGCGGCGGCGCGATCTCGCTCGAGCCCGGCGGACAGTTCGAGCTCTCCGGCGCGCCGGTCGAGAACGTGCACCAGACCCAGAGCGAGCTGATGGCGCATCTGGCGCAGGTGCGCGAGATCGCGACCCCGCTCGGCATCGGCTTCCTCGGGCTCGGCATGACGCCGTCCTGGTCGCGCGCCGACATCCCGGTGATGCCCAAGGGCCGCTACAAGATCATGACCAACTACATGCCGAAGGTCGGCCAATACGGCCTCGACATGATGTACCGGACCTGCACGGTGCAGACCAATCTCGACTTCTCCTCCGAAGCCGACATGGTCAAGAAGCTGCGCGTCTCGCTCGCGCTGCAGCCGGTCGCGACCGCGCTGTTTGCCAATTCGCCGTTCACCGAGGGCAAGCCGAACGGCTTCCTGTCGTTCCGCTCCGAGATCTGGCGCGACACCGACAATGCGCGTTCGGGCATGATGCCGTGGGCATTCGAGGACGGCATGGGTTTCGAGCGCTATGTCGACTACGCGCTCGACGTGCCCATGTATTTCGTCAAGCGCGACGAGGATTACATCGACGTCTCGGGCTCCTCGTTCCGCGCCTTTTTCGACGGCCGCAACAACAATCTGCCCGGCGAACGTCCGACGCTGTCGGACTGGGCCAACCATCTTTCGACGATCTTCCCGGAGGTGCGCCTCAAGCGCTATCTCGAGATGCGCGGCTCCGATGGTGGCCCGTGGGGCCGCCTGCCGGCGCTGTCGGCGTTCTGGGCCGGGCTGCTCTACGACGATGTGTCGCTCGATGCCGCGTGGGACCTCGTGAAGCACTGGACCGCACATGAGCGCCAGGCTCTGCGCGACGACGTGCCGCGGTTCGGCTTCAAGGCGCGGATCAAGGACCGCTATCTGTTCGAGATCGCCAAGGAATGCCTCGTTCTGGCCCATGCCGGCCTGCGCCGACGCGGCCAGATCGACCAGCTCGGCCGCGACGAAACCCGGCACCTGGAGCCGCTCGATCGCATTATCGATTCCGGCCGGACCCCGGCCGAGGAGATGCTGGAGAAGTTCAACGGCGCCTGGAACGGCTCCGTGGAACCGGCCTACGCGGAATACGCGTTCTAGGCCAGAGGCCGACGACCAGGACCTGAGCCGTTCATCGCCCATACAGGTTTGCGGCGATCAAATGACCGGCTGAAAAAACCTGAGCGCCGTCAATAACTCGAAAGCTGTTCCAATGGGGAAGGGCCGCCTGCGTGGGGCCGTCATGGCAAGCGTCGTGGCCTGCGCCACGTTGCTTGCGCTCGTGTTTGCGAGCGCGCCTGCGCGCGCCCAGACGGCGTTCGACCGGCCCGGCGGCGACTATTTCAGCTCGCCGGTGACGTCAGGTGACCCCGAGGATTGCGCGCTGCAGTGTGAGCGTGACCGCCGCTGCCGCTCCTGGAGCTTCAACTATCCCGACGTCGAAGGCGGCTCGGCAGTGTGCTGGCTCAAGAACACGGTGCCGCCGCGTGTCCCGGGCAGCTGCTGCATCTCCGGTGTGCGTGGCGCCGGCGTGATCGAGCCGCGGATCGAAGGCGTTGAAACGTCGATCGACCGCCCCGGCGGCGACTTGCGCAATTTCGAGATCAAGGACGGCGAAGGCGAAGAGGCCTGCAAGGCCGCCTGCATCGCGGACAACAAGTGCCGCGCCTTCACCTATTCCCGTCCCGGCTACACCGGGCGTGAAGCGCGCTGCTTCCTGAAAAAGGAAATCAAGCCGCCGCGCCGCAAGGCGGGCTTCACGTCGGGCGTGGTCAGATAGCGCGCTGCGAATCCGGCGACCCGCTCCTCAATTCGCCGCCGACACCAGCCTGTCCCCGCACGCATTCGCGTAGAACTTGCCGCCGCATTGGCGCTTGATGGCGGCGCAGCGCACCGCGGGAGACGCATTTTCCGGAACGCTGAAGCCGCAGCTCAGGCCATCGGCACTGCGGCCGGTCTTGCCGGCGGCGAAGGCGGCGCTGGACGCGGTGATGCAGACGACGAGGAAGGCCGCGGCGGCGATTTCGATCAGCAGTCTCATGGACGTTTCCTCCACACTGATGGCTGAATCGGCCCTCAATCTAGCACCGAATCCGCATCTCTCCGTACGCTTCCGGGTTCCCAAATCGGCCCGTTCCTTGCATAAATTTACGCCAGCGCAGTGCACGGCCGCGCCAGCGATGGTTCCGGTGCAGGGGCAAGACGCGTAGAGTTAGTGGTGTTCTCGCGACCAGGAAGTGACGGCCTTGCAAGATCAATCGTTCCAGCCAAGTTTGCCGGCCTCCAGCCAGCCCATCGACGAGCTCGCGCTGGCTGACGTCAAGGGCGCGATCCTGGCGAAGCTGCGCCTTGCCATCGGCAAGGATGCGGGCATGGCCACCAAGCACGACTGGTACCAGGCCGCAGCGCTCGCGCTGCGCGACCGCATCGTGCATCGCTGGCTCACGGCCGAGAAGCACAGCTACGATGCGGGACGCAAGCGCGTCTATTATCTCTCGCTCGAATTCCTGATCGGCCGCCTCTTCACCGACGCGCTGAACAACATGGGGCTGCTCAAGATCTTCGAGGTCGCGCTCGGCGATCTCGGCGTGTCGCTGCCTGAGCTCCGCAAATGCGAGCCGGATGCCGCGCTCGGCAATGGCGGCCTGGGGCGGCTCGCCGCCTGCTTCATGGAGAGCATGGCTACGCTCTCGATCCCCGCGATCGGCTACGGCATCCGCTACGATTACGGTCTGTTCCGCCAGATCATCAATCAGGGCTGGCAGCAGGAATATCCGGACGAATGGCTGAGCTTCGGCAATCCCTGGGAATTGCAGCGGCCCGAGGTGATCTATCACGTCCATTTCGGCGGTGGCGTCGAGCATGTCGACGACAAGGGCCGCGACCGCGCGATCTGGCATCCGGCCGAGACCGTGCAGGCGATCGCCTATGACACGCCGATCGTCGGCTGGCGCGGCCAGCACGTCAACGCGCTCCGCCTGTGGTCGGCACGCTCGCCCGATCCGTTGAAGCTCGACGCCTTCAACAAGGGCGACTATGTCAGCGCCAGCGCCGAGCAGTCGCGCGCGGAAGCGATCTGCAAGTTCCTCTATCCGAACGACGAGAGCCCGGCGGGCCGCGAGCTGCGGCTGCGCCAGGAGTATTTCTTCGTCTCCGCCTCGCTGCAGGACCTGGTCAATCGCCACCTGACCTCCGACGGCCAGCTTCGCAGCCTCGCGATGAAGGTCGCGGTCCAGCTCAACGACACGCATCCGAGCCTCGCCGTCACCGAGCTGATGCGCATCCTGGTCGACCTGCACAATTTCCGCTGGGACGAGGCCTGGAAGATCACGGTCGCGACGCTGTCCTACACCAACCACACGCTCTTGCCCGAGGCGTTGGAGACCTGGCCGGTCGAACTGTTCGAGCAGCTGTTGCCGCGCCATCTCGAGATCATCTACCGCATCAACGTGCAGCATCTCGCGCTGGCCGAAGCGCGCGCGCCCGGCGACATCGATTTCCGTGCCTCGGTTTCGCTGATCGACGAGAGGAGCGGACGCCGCGTGCGCATGGGCCAGCTCGCCTTCGTCGGCTCGCACCGCATCAACGGCGTCTCGGCGATGCATTCGGACCTGATGCGCGAGACCGTGTTCCACGATCTCAACCATCTCTATCCCGGCCGCATCACCAACAAGACCAACGGCATCACCTTCCGCCGCTGGCTGATGCTGGCGAATCCGAAGCTGACCGACCTGCTGCGCGAGACCTGCGGCGAAGCCGTGCTCGACGATCCAACCCAGCTCAGCCTGATCGAAGCCCGCGCCAGCGACGTCGAATTCCAGAAGAAGTTCCGCATCGTCAAGCTTCACAACAAGACCGCGCTGGCGCGCCTGATCGGCGAGCGGCTCGGCATCAAGGTCGATCCGACCGCGCTGTTCGACGTGCAGATCAAGCGCATTCACGAATACAAGCGCCAGCTCCTCAACATCATCGAGACGGTGGCGCTGTACCAGGCGATGAAGGACGATCCCAACGGCAACTGGGTGCCGCGGGTGAAGATCTTCGCCGGCAAGGCGGCGGCGAGCTACCGCTACGCAAAATTGATCATCAAGCTGGTCAACGACGTCGCGGACGTCGTCAACAACGATCCCGCGATCGGCGGCAAGCTGAAGGTCGTCTTCCTGCCCGACTACAATGTCAGCCTTGCGGAGGTGATCATTCCCGCGGCCGATTTGTCCGAGCAGATCTCGACCGCCGGCATGGAGGCCTCCGGCACCGGCAACATGAAGCTGTCACTGAACGGCGCTCTCACCATCGGCACGCTCGACGGCGCCAACATCGAGATCCGCGACCATGTCGGCGCGGAGAACATCGCGATCTTCGGCATGGAGGCCGGCGACGTGATGATCCGCCGCAAGCAGGGGCTGGATGCCTCCGACGTGATCCGCAATTCGCCAAAGCTCCAGCGCGCCATCAACGCGATCGGCACCGGCGAGTTCTCGCCCGGCGATCCCGGCCGCTTCGAATCCATCGCGCACGCGCTGCGCTATCTCGACCATTACATGGTCAGCGCCGATTTCGATTCCTATTACGAAGCGCAGCGCAGCGTCGACGCACGCTGGCAGGTGGCGCCGGCCTGGACGCGCGCCTCCATCCTCAATGTCGCGCGCATGGCCTGGTTCTCCTCGGACCGCACCATCCGCGAATATGCCGAGGAGATCTGGAACGTGCYGGTCAATCCGACCACGCCGTTGCTGCCGGATCTGCGCGACGTCGCGGGCTGATTTTCCGCAACGTGAAATCGGCGTTACCTGCGAGGTTATTGATTTGGCAGGATAGGCATCATATTACGGCTTGAGCTTTTTCTGGCCGGAGTCGATCGTGCCTGTCGGCGAGTATACGAGCCCGGATGGGCAGCTTCGATTGCTGGTCATATGTCCCGACGGGGACTGGACCCTGGGGTTCGATGGATTCTCCTGGCACACGCACGGCAGCATCCTTGCCAGTCTTTCAGGCAAGGACGAGGAAGCTGCCATCGGCGACTTCGTCGCCGATCTGATCAGCGGCAAGAGTATCATTGCGCTGAAGCGCATAGGAGGCTCCGTCGCGGATGCCTGGGTCACAGATGATCCGGCAGACGATGTGTTGAGTTCGCAGCAATATGGCCCTGGTGATGAGACTATGGAGTTTCGTCGTTGGGACGGAAGCTCAGTAGAGGTCTAATCCCATGCACGCCAAGCTCCCGCACCCGTTCGACGACGCCACCCGCATCACCGCCGGCGACTCCAGCTGGCAGGGGCACACCAGCGACGATTACTGGGCCTTTGTCGGCCCGTTCGGCGGCGCCACGGCCGCGACCATCCTGCGCGCGCTGATCGACCATCCGCAGCGCGCCGGCGATCCGCTGGCGCTGACCGTCAATTACTGCGCGCCGATCGCCAAGGGCCCGTTTGACTTGGACGTGCGGCTGGTGAAGGCCAATCGCTCCAGCCAGCACTGGAGCGTCGAACTGTCGCAGGGCGGCGGCGAGGTCGCGACGCTCGCCACCGCGGTGTTCGCCGAGCGCCGGCCGTCCTGGGAGCACAGGGTGGCGCAATATCCGGACGCCACGGCGTTCGAGGCAACGCTGCCCTTCCCCAAGATCTCGGCGTCCTGGGCCAACCAGTATGAATTCCGCTTCGTCGAGGGCGAGATGCGGATCGGCCCGCCGCAGGCCGAGCTCGCTGGCACCTATTCCAAGCTCTGGATCGGCGACCGCACGCCGCGCAAGCTCGACATGCTGTCGCTGATGTCGATGTCGGACGCCTTCTTCGGCCGCATCTTCCACGCCCGGCGCGAGCTGGTGCCGTTCGGCACGGTGTCGCTGACGACGTATTTTCACACCGACAGCGAAGAGCTCGCCGCCGAGGACATCACGCGCGTGCTCGCGACGGCCGATTCGAAGATCATGCACAAGAGCTACGCCGATCAGAACGCCGAGCTGTGGTCGCCGAACGGCAGGCTGCTCGCGACCACGACGCAGATTGCGTATTTCAAGGCGTAGGTGCTCTTCCCTTCTCCCCTTGTGGGCCTGTTGCGTTATGGGCTCTTGAGGCTGAAGACGTCAGGAGCGAATGCCCTGGTCCCGGCAATTGCCTGCCAAGATCTGTAGTTGTCGCCCTCGGAGGGCGACTCACGCGGCGATCGTGGCCCACCGCCTCATGTTGAAGGCGATCGAGGCGAGCACGACTTGCCCGGTCGCCTTGATCAGACCGACGTAGCGAATGCAGGTCAGCCGCATGCGGCGTTTGAGAGTAGCGAAGGTGGTCTCGACCTGGGCTCGGCGGCGCGCGATGAGGAGGTTGTAGCGTTTGAGCCTGGGCGGCAGTTCCGGGTGATGTCTGTTGGGCCGACGAGCGATGCGGGGTTTCTTGCCCTCCGCCTTCAGCCGGGCCCGTCGGGCATGGGTGTCGTAAGCCGCATCGGCCCACACCGCAGTTTCATCGCCCCGGATCAAAGCGTCCGCAGGTGTCGTATCGTTGACGTTAGCGGGTGTGGTCARCACCGCGCGGATCAAGCCGGATCCTTCGTCCACACCCACATGGGCCTTGTAACCGAAGGTCGAGCCGCTTTTGCCCTGCCGTTTGGCAAACCGGGCATCAGGATCGTTTGAGGGGCGATCCTCCTTGGGCGGAGCCGAGACTGCCTGGATCAAGGTCGCATCCAGCATCGTGCCGCGCTTGAGGAT